>WQVC01000019.1 GCA_009781765.1 Defluviitaleaceae bacterium
GATTTCACCATGGAAAACATGGAAAATTATCCGTTTATACGCGGGGGAGCTATACTCTCGGCAAAAGCACTTGCACTGATAGATACAATATTACTGAGCTTCGAAATAGGCGACCGCGTAAAACAATTGCGCGAAGCAAACAACATGTCGGTGAAAGACCTCGCAAAGCAAATGAGCATACGCACGGTTCATTTGAAAATGATTGAATCCGGAGGCCGTGGAATTACGGCATACAACTGCCTGAAACTGCATGAAATTTTTGGCGTATCCATTCAGTACATCGTTACCGGGAAAGAGCTTGAGGATAGGGCAGATTGATTTCCGCAGACAACCGTGCAAAAACTCTTTTGTTATAACTTTCAATCCATTCGCGCTCGATGTCGGTGAGAAGTTCGGGCAAAATCGCGCGGGTGTCGATGGGGCAAAGCGTCAAAACTTCGAAGCAGAGGAAATTTTCAAATTCCGCATCCTTTACGCACAAAACATTCTCGGTGCGAATGCCGTAGCGACCGGGCTTGTAAAGTGCGGGTTCGTTTGTGACAAGCATACCGGGTTCAAGCGCAACGGCGTTGTGATGCGGCGAAATATTATGCGGGCCTTCGTGAACGCTCAGGCAAAATCCGAGTCCGTGTCCCGTGCCGTGACTGTAGTTTTGCCCGCTCTGCCAAAGGGGAAGCCGCGCCAAAATATCGAGCTGCGTACCGGTTGTTCCCTTGGGGAAAACGGCGCGGGCAAGGGCGATATGCCCCTTCAGCACAAGCGTGTAATCGCGGCGCATTTCGTCGGTAAGCGCGCCCAAAGGAATTGTTCGCGTGGTGTCGGTTGTGCCGTCGAGATACTGCCCGCCCGTGTCGAGCAGCAAAAATCCTTCGGGACGAAGCACCGTTTCGCCGCCGCTGTAATGAGCCTCGGCGGCATTCGCGCCGTATGCGGAAATCGTGTCGAAACTGTCGCACAAATAGCCTGCTTGCTCGGCACGAAATTTTTGCAACATGCGCACAACGTCGCCTTCTGTGACGGTTGACCCCGCCGCCATCGCGCTTTCAAGCCAACTCAGAGTTTTTGTCATCGCAATGCCTTCTTTCAGGAAGGCGTTTTTTATTTGACCGATTTCGTGGGGCGTTTTTACGGCTTTCAGACGAGGAATAATTTCGTCGGCGGGCTTAAATTCGGCGCGACGCTCCGTCGGAATCGACTCCGCAAGCAAAACATTTGTTGTGTGAGGATTAAAAAAAATTTTTTTCGCCGGAAAATTTTTTAAAAAATCCGGCAGAGCGGCGTAATCGTGAATCGTAAATTCCGGCAGATGCAAGCCCGCAATTTTTTTCGCGTCGATAAAAAGATGCGCCTCGGTTTGCGTAACAACGGCGAATGCGTACACAACCGGAAGCCCTGAAATATCGCGCCCGCGAAGGTTTGTAAGCCACGCGACGGAATCAAGCGAGGTTACGAGATACGCAGAATCGTTTCCGGCTTCGAGGGAACGCGCCGCCGCCGACACTTGCCCCCGGCGTTCTTTTCCGGATTCGAGGGAACGCGCCGCCGCCGGCACTTGTCCCCGGCGTTCTTGTCCGGCTTCGAGGGAATGCGCCGCCGCCGACACTTGCCCCCGGCTCTCACTGTGCGCTTGGCGCACTCCCCGGCTTCCGCCGTGCGCCTGGCGCACGCGCACAAGAAAGAGCTTTTCGGCGCGGGATTGCCCGGAAAATTCAAGTGCGTGTTCAAAGGCGGGTTCGCAGGGAAGGGGAGGGCGGTTGCGCCAAATTTGCCCCACCAAGTCCTCGTTGTATGAAAAAAGCGCGTTTTTTACGCGCAACATGTCCTTGATTGTTTTGAATGATGTAACGGTTACTGTGCGTCCGTCGAAACCGACGCGCCCGCTTTGGGGAATTTTCTCCGCCAAAAAAGCCTGATATGTTATGGCTTCCGGCATTTTAAAAAGCCGGATTTCGCTTCCGGCTAATTCTCGTTCGGCTTGAATAAAATATCGTCCGTCCGTCCAAAGTCCGGATTCGTGCATGGTGACAACAAGCAGCCCCGCCGACCCGGTGAATCCGCTGAGCCATTTTCTCGCGCACCAAAAATCGGCGACATATTCGCTTGCGTGTGCGTCGCCGCTCGGAATTATATATGCGTCAAGCCCGCGTTCCCGCATAAGATTTCGCAATGCGGCGATGCGGGCATCAGGGAAATTCACAGTGCCGCCTTAAAGTTTTTTTTTGGAAGGGTCAAAATATTTTCGCCCTCCGGAGGATTTTCCGCGTCAAAACTTTTAATGAAATCGTCGAGTTCTTTTTTCGTGCGGTAAAGTTCGGATTTTACTTTTTTTACTTCACTTCCGAGGCGCGAATTTTCCTCCTGCAATTTGCTCATTTCTTGCACGAGTTGCTTGTGCAACGAGTCGAGCCGCTGAAATTTATCAAGAGTTTTGTGATAGTCGTCCGCGATATTCAGGGCAATAAGCAAGGTGCGAAAATGGTCGTCAATTGCCGCCGCAACGCTTTTGGATTTGATTTCGTTAATTTTTTCGTCGGCATATCGCGCCAAACGCTGTAAGTAGTCGGGCTGCTCGTTTGATTTGAGCGTAACAATTTCGCCGCCGATTACAACATCAACTTTTCCATCCATTGCATATTCTCCTTTTCTCGGGAAAAAATAATTTGCGGTGATGATATGAAAAATTTTTTACTTTGCGCGTTTTTGACATTTGTTTTTACAAGCCCTGAAATCGAAATGCTTGCCGAAATTAACAAGGCTCGTGCGGCACACGGCGTACCGGTTTTGGCAATCAACCATGAGGCGGCGCGGCTTGCGCGATATCGAACGGAAGAAATGGTCACGCTTGATTTTTTCGGCCACGGTTCTCGGCTTTACGGCGACCCCGATGAAATGCTTGTGCGGTTCGGAGTGCCGTTTGCGGAAGCGGGCGTAAATATCGCAAAAGGGCAAGAAACCGCCGGCGAGGCTGTAAATGCGTGGCTTGTGTCGCCGGAACACGCGAAAAATTTGCTTAACGAAAGTTTTACATCGGCAGGGGTCGGGCTTTCTCGCAACGACGACATTTTCTATTGGACGATTTTTTTAATATCGGACACGTAATCCTCAACAAGCGGCGTTGAGGATGAAGTCCGCCCTGTTTTTTTCATGTGCGAGAGGAGAGACGCAAGGGATTCGTTATGCATGGCAAGACCGCGTTTTTCTCCGGTAAGCCAACTGTCGCCTGCGGCAATCACCTTTGCATAATCCTCGCGCGTGTACCGCCACGGCACAAAATTTTTTTCAAACTCGACGTACAATTTATCGGCTAATTCAAGCCCTTTGTAGTTCATTCCGCCCGCGAAATACATATCCGTTTCGCTGAATAATTTCAGCAAACAAACCAACGCAGCGTTAAATCCGCCCGTAGGGCAAATAATAGTGCATTTTACGTCGGTCAGTTGCGACGAAACTGCGGAAAAAATTTGCGGTTCTTCTAATATGAAAACTTTATTGCAGTGCGCGGTTGCATGAGTGAAACTGCTGATATTTTCAAGGGTAAGTACATGCGCCTGATTGAGATTTTCATAGTGCGCACAAGCGGAGTCCGCCGACAGCCCGAAAACGGTGACAGTGCTTAACATTCCGTGGCTTAAAATCCCCGCTCGATAATGCAAAAAAACGCTGTTCTCGGCAGTTGACGGTACTTGAACATCAAACTTGCAAGCCAGTGCTTTTAAAAAAAGTAATCCGTGAGTGCCGGAAAAATCAAGTGCGCCGGGACTGTCGGTGTATTTTTCGGAAAATTCCGCAAGGGGTACGAGATTTTCGCCGGTATTGTTTAATGCGTCTGCCGTTTGGCGAATCATGCGAATTGCGGCTTTCTGGTCCGCCAAATAATAGTCGGCAACGGCACGATATGTGCGGCGTGTTTGGGCAGCAACCTCTTTGAGCCAAATTTCGGCAGAAGTGTTCCTGAACTTTGCCGAAAGTGCGAAAACTTCTGCGGCGAAAGCCGTCGGTTTTTTCGTTTCACTTCTTACGGGTTTGCCGATATATCGCGCCAAAACATCGCCGAGCGAAACATCAGCCAAAAAATTTTTACAAAGCTGCCGTTCGAAATCCGCAAGCCCGATTCGGATTAACGCCTGATTATAGTAATCGCGGCTGAAAAATTTAGAAAGCGCGGATTCTTCAGCCGCGCTCGGACGGGGAAGACGTACTGCGCCGAATGCGCGACCGTACTGCACGTACATATCGAACATTGCCCTTAAAACGCGCTCGAATCCGAGATTGGATTTAAAAAATTGCATAATTTGCTCAATTTGCGCGTCCATATGTCAGACCTCCTCGGAAATTCTTACTTCTTTTCGAGCTCCCTGAGCGCAATTGCAAGTTGGTCGGGGCAGGATGTGCCTCGCATACCGCATTTTATGCCGCTGATAAGCGGGATGATTTCATCGACTTTGCGCCCTTTTGCAAGCTGAGAAATGCCCTGCAAATTGCCTTGGCAACCGTTTGAAAATTTAACTTCATTTATAACGCCGCCCTGAACATCAATAAAAATTTCGTTGGAACAAACACCTTTTGTTCTGTATGTCATGTTAATGCTCCTTTCCCTCAAATTCTTTTATCGTATTTTTGATTACATCAAGCGCGCTTGCCCAAAACGCCGAATCTTCGACGTTTATGCCCAAGGTTTCGCAGCTTTCTTTGATGGGCATTTTGCCGGAAATGCGAAGGAAGTCGTCGTATTTTTTTCCGAACGCGACGGGGTCGGCGTCGTAAATTTTATAAAGCCCGTTTGCAAGAAGATGCCCGAATGCGTAAGGGAAATTATAAAAACTGAAGCCGGCACTGTAATAATGGGGTTTTATTGCCCACATATACGGATGAAGAAGTTTCGGGTCGAGGCCGTCGCCGTATGCGGTGCGTTGAGCGGTAAGCATCAATTCATTAAGCTCGTTTACGGAAAGGGGATGGTCTTTTCGCGCTTCGAACACGCTTTTTTCAAATAAATAGCGCGAATAAATGTCCAAAATTACTTGCGTCGCGTCTTGCAGACTGTTTTCAATCAATTGAAGTTTCGCGTCGCCCTGCAAAGTTTTAAGCGCGGCGTTTGTGACAATCATTTCGCAAAAAGTTGACGCCGTTTCCGCAAGCGGCATAGGATAATGCGTATTTAAAATGCCTTCCTGCATAACCTGCATACTGTGATAGCCGTGACCGAGTTCGTGGGCGAGGGTGATAATATCCGACAAATTGCCGCCGAAGTTTAATAAAATGCGGAACTGTTTAATCGCATAAATGTCGCCGCAGAACGCGCCGCTGACCTTGCCTTCGCGGGGGTAAACGTCAATCCACGATTTATCAAATGCTTGCTTCGCAATCGCTTCCATGCCCGGCGAAAATTGAGCGAAATTTTCCGTGATAAATTTCTTCGCCTCATCGTATGAATATTTTTTGTCGCAGGACGCGCCGACCGGAGCAAATAAATCATAAAAAGGCAGAGAAATTTTGCCCAAATAACGCGCTTTTGCTTTCAAATAATCGCGGAAAATTTGCAAATTTGCATCAATTGCTTCAAACATGGCGTCGAGTGTTTTTTCCGTCATGCCGCTGTCGAAAAGAGTGCGCTCAAGAGGATTTCGGAATTTGCGCAAATTGCTGAGAAGATTCACTTCGCCCTTGATGCTGTTCATGGCGGCGGCGCAACTTTCTTCAATTTTCGGATACGCCGCAAGCTCGGCTTCGTATGCGGCGCGGCGAACATCGGCGTCGGAATCGTAGGCGAGATTTCGGCACTCGTTTATGCCGATTGTGTGCATTTCGCCGGATTTGGGGTCGGTATATTCGCATGTAAGCATCGAAACCAACTTGTCCTGCAAAAGCCCCCACGAACCCGAGCCCGTGTTTGACATTTGCGCGGCAAGAGTTTCTTCGTCCTCGCTCATCATATGAGAATATTCTTTAGCCATATGGCGAAGCTGATACGCATATTCACCGACGCCGTGTTCTTCGGCAAGTGCGGCAATATCGCCGCCGTTTTCAATAGTTTTTGCCAAAAATTTTGCCAAGCGCACTTTCATGCGGCTCGTTTCCGCATCAATCGCGTCAAGCAGATAAATGAACTTAGATGCGTCGTCGTTGGAAGTGTCGGTTGCGTAAATGTAGTTCGAAAAAGAGCTTAACCGGTCGTTTTTTGCGGCGTATTGCTCCAAAATTTTTATAACCGCCGCCGCATCCGTAAATGATTCGATTTTCACGGTGTTCAGCTCCTCAACGAGTTTCGGAACCTCCAAAAAATCCGCCTCAAATTCCGGCGTGTTAAACCCTGCATAAATGTCTTTTAAACACCATTTTTCAGCCATAAGCTGCCTCCTCATATGCATTTTATATGAATACGAAAAAGGAATGGGCTCCCCCATTCCTTAAATTTTTTGGCAAAAAATCAGACGATATACGCTTTCAGAAGGGGCATCAAGCGTTCCGCCGCTGCTTCGTCGTGGATTGTGACTTTAAGCGGCTTTGTTAAATCAAGGCTGAAAATCCCCATAATAGATTTTGCGTCAACAACATAGCGGTCGGAGCCGAGGTCGATGTCGCCTTCAAGCGGCCCGACGACGTTTACGAAGCCTTTTACTTTTTCAACGGTATCCAACAAAACTTGTGCAGTTGTCATGGTTACCTCCCTCAAATTGTAAATACGACCCTATTGTAAAGCATTGTCGGGAAACAGTCAAGAATTTTTTTGCTGTGAAAGAAAAATTTACAAGTAATACATGTAACCTTCGCCGGATTTGTTCACAATATCTTCAAGCGATATGCCGGACAAAACTTCTTTTACGGCATTATCCAGCACGGCATAAACATTGTCGTTTACGGACTTTTCGAGAGCTTCGTCGCTTTTTGCAACGGTCGCTTCGGTTTTTTCAAACATGCCGGATTCAACGGCCGACAGGATATCGTACACGGTTATGTCGTTCGGCTGTTTTGCCAAATAATAACCGCCCCCCGACCCCTTAACCGACGTAACGAAACCTCCGCGTTTTAACAGAGCAAAAACTTGCTCGAGATATATTTTCGAAATTTCCAATCGTTCCGAGATGCTTACAACAGTTACGATTTTTCCGACGCCTTCATGTTTAGCCATGCTTGACAAAACTGCAAGACCGTAGCGTCCTTTGGATGATATTTTCATAAGCATCACCGTTTCTTTTTTTCGATAACTATAGCATTTTCAGTTTTCGTTGTCGCGTTGCGAGCCGGAAATCGCAGGCAACAGTGCGTTTCCGGCGAAGCAAGGCGACTACGAAAACAAAAATTGCGATATACACGAAAATTCGTGATTTCAAAATCAATCGGTAACCGCTCAGCTATAGCGAACGCCTTTGAGAACCGTGAAGGCGAGCCGGGAAATCGCGGGCATCAGCGCGTTTTCCGGCGAAACCTGAACGGGCTTCTCAAGTGCGTTCGCTATACCAAATAGGTTTTGAATAATTTCGGCGTCTTCAAATAAGATTGCAGGGCTTCGCCCCCGCGAACTTTCTTGTTGACAAATAATAAATGCGGGCATAAAATAAATTGCATATTTATTTAGTATGTATTATATGTTATCGAGAGGGGCATTAAAAATGGCAAAAATATTTAACAGCTTGACCGATTTAATCGGAAGAACGCCGCTTGTGCGTTTGAATAACTACGAAGCGGCAAGCGGTGCGGGTGCAAAAATTATTGCAAAATTGGAGTCGTGCAACCCGGGCGGAAGCGTCAAGGACAGAATCGCAAAGGCAATGATTGAAGACGCGGAAGAAAAAGGCTTGCTTTCGCCGGATTCCGTGATTATCGAGCCGACAAGCGGAAACACAGGAATCGGCTTGGCGTCTGTAGCGGCGGCAAGGGGGTATCGGGTGATTCTTACGATGCCGGAAACAATGAGCATCGAGCGTCGAAATTTGCTCAAAGCATTGGGCGCGGAACTCGTTTTAACCGAAGGCGCGAAAGGCATGAAGGGCGCGATTGCCAAGGCGGAAGAACTCGCCGCCGAAACGCCGGGTTCGTTTATTCCGGGGCAGTTCGGAAATCCCGCAAATCCTGCGGTTCATTTTGCAACAACCGGCCCGGAAATTTGGCACGATACCGACGGCAACGTTGATATTTTCGTTGCGGGAATCGGAACGGGCGGCACAATAAGCGGAACGGGCGAGTATCTGAAATCCCAAAATCCCGATTTGAAAATTATCGCCGTCGAACCCGCCGATTCTCCCGTGCTTTCGCGAGGCAAGGCCGGACCGCATAAAATTCAGGGCATCGGCGCGGGATTTGTGCCGGACGTGTTAAACACAAAAATTTACGACGAAATTATCACAGTAGAAAATGAAGACGCCTTCGAAACGGGGCGCGCAATCGCAAAAACCGAGGGGTTGCTTGTGGGGATTTCGGCGGGCGCGGCAACTCGGGCGGCAACGTTGGTCGCGCTTCGTCCCGAAAATAAAGGCAAAACAATCGTTGTGATTTTGCCGGATACCGGCGAGCGATATTTATCAACCCCGCTGTTCGAAGAAAGGTAAATGCACATGAACATTGAAACGCTTTGCGTACACGGCAGCGATAAAAAATATGATACAACCGGGTCGGTTTGTGTGCCGATTTTCACAGCCGCCACATTTGCTCATCCCGCTGTGGGAGAAAGCACCGGGTTTGATTATTCTCGCGTGCAAAATCCCACGCGCGAGCATTTGGAACACACCGTTGCGTCACTGGAAGGCGGTTGCGGCGCGATTGCGTTTTCCTCCGGAATGGCGGCGACATCGGCTTTGACGGAACTGTTTTCGCCGGGAAATCATATCGTGTGTTCTGCCGATTTATACGGCGGGTCGTATCGGTTGTTCGAGCAAATTTCCAAGAAAAACGGCATTTCGTTCACCTACGCCGATACGCCGGAAGAAATCGCCGCCGCAATCACTCCCGCCACAAAAGCCGTATTTATCGAAACGCCGTCGAACCCGATGATGCACGTGCTTGACATCGCCGCCGTTGCAAAAACAGCGCGTGAGAATAATTTGCTTTTCATCGCGGACAACACATTTTTAACGCCGTATTTTCAGCGGCCGTTGGCGTTGGGCGCAGATATTGTTTTGCACAGCGGCACGAAATATTTAGGCGGTCATAACGACGCTGTTGCGGGGTTTTTGGTTGCGAAAAATCCGGATGTTTGCGAAAAAATTCGCGTGATTGCCAAAACAACCGGCGCGATTTTGTCGCCGTTTGAGAGTTATTTAATTACTCGCGGCATAAAAACGCTTGCCGTTCGTTTGGAGCGGCAACAAAAAACTGCGTTGGCGATTGCGCATCGGTTAGCAACGCAGGAGAAAATAACGGCGGTTCATTATATCGGCTTGCCGACGCATCCCGGTTTTGAAATAACCCGCAAGCAATCAAGCGGATTCGGCGGCATGATTTCTTTTTCCGTTTGCGATGAACAAACCGCCGTGAATATATTGGAGCGGGTGAAAATTATTCAATACGCGGAAAGTTTGGGCGGCGTCGAAAGTCTGATTACTTATCCCGCGCTTCAAACCCATGCGGATGTTCCGGAAAATGAACGCATTGCGAGAGGCATAGACGGCCGATTGCTGCGATTATCCGTGGGATTGGAATCCGCCGACGATTTAATTGCCGACCTCATGCAAGCGATGGAGGAAGTATGAATTTCGATAAAATAATAAATCGGCGCGGCACGTACAGCATAAAATACGACCCGGTTTCTCGCGGCAAGCCGGAAAATATTTTGCCGATGTGGGTTGCCGACATGGATTTTTCCGCGCCGCAATGCGTTACGGACGCGCTGATTAACTGCGCTCATCACGGAATTTTCGGCTACTCCGAACCCGATGCGGCATACTTTGACGTTGTGCAAAATTGGTTCGGCGAGCGTTTCGGATGGCACACGAAGCGGGAATGGCTTGTTATTACGCCGGGCGTTGTTAATGCGATATATGTAGCTGTTCGTGCGTTGACGGAAGCGGGCGACGGCGTTGTTATTCAGCAGCCGGTTTATTATCCGTTTGAATCCGCCGTTACGCACACCGGGCGGAAATTGCTTGTAAATCAACTCGTTTACGACGGCGAAAAATACAGCATAGATTTCGACGATTTCGAAAAAAAAATCAAACAGGCGAAGCTGTTTATTTTGTGCAGTCCGCATAATCCGGTAGGGCGCGTTTGGACGCGGGAAGAACTTATTCGCATGGGCGAAATATGTATGCGGCATAACGTTGCCGTTGTTGCCGACGAAATATGGCACGATTTAATTTATGGTGAACGCATCTTTGAAGGCGAACAAGGGGGCGCCAAGTGTCACGCGGTGGGCGACAGGTCTTTTTCGGGCGATTTGCGCGACACAGCCCCCTGTTCGCTTCATAAATTGCGTTCGCTGTGCCGCGGACATCATGTTTTTTCGTCGCTCGCGCCGGAATTCGGCGAAATAACAATTACAGCAACCGCGCCGTCGAAAACATTTAATCTTGCGGGGTTGCAACACGCGAATATTTTTATTCCGAACGCGGCAATGCGAAATAAATTTGAACGCGAATATGCCGCCTGCGGATTAAGCCAACCGAATATCACGGGGCTTGTATCCTGCAAGGCGGCATATGAAAACGGTGCGGAATGGTTGGACGAGCTGCTTGAATATCTTGCCGGCAACATGTCGCTGATTGCCGAATTTTTTCGGGAACATCGAATCAAGCCGGTAAAACCGGAGGCTACTTATTTGGCGTGGTTAGATTGCTCCGGGCTCGGTCTGCCGGACCGCGAACTCGACGACATCATAACGAACAAAGCCGGGTTGTGGCTTAACGGCGGAACAAAATTCGGAGCGGGCGGCGAAGGTTTTCAGCGAATAAATGCCGCTTGCCCGCGAAGCGTGTTGCGCGACGCGCTTGTTCGTTTGGATGCGGCGGCGCGGAGCTAGACTTCTTGCGCAACCGTAATTTTCGCTTCGGGGCGCACGTCAAAACGCCTCGCTCAATGTCGTTTTGCGTTGCAAAACAACCGGTCGCTCGGCAGGCCGCGCCGCGCCCTCATCGAAAAATTTGAATTATTGCAAGAAGTCCCCTTAAAACAATCCGCTGATTACGCCGTCGGAATTTACGTCGATGTTTTGCGCGGAGGGAATTTTGGGCAAGCCCGGCATTGTCATAATGTCGCCGGCGAGCGCGACAACAAAGCCCGCTCCGGCGGAAAGCCGAATCTGCCGAATCGTAAGGGTGAATCCTTCCGGTGCGCCGAGTTTTTTTGCGTTGTCGGTGAAAGAATATTGCGTTTTCGCCATGCAAATCGGGGATTTGTCGTAACCGAGGCGTTCGAGGCGACGCATTTGACTTGTCGCTTCGGGAGAAAATGCAACGTCGGCAGCGCGATAGATTTTTTTCGCAACGGCGGTGATTTTTTCTTTGAGGGATTGCTCGGGCTCGTAGGTGAATTTTAATTCCGCCGGCGTGTTCATTGCTTCAAGCACTGCGTTTGCAAGCGGAACGCCGCCTTCGCCGCCTTTTGCGAAAACCTCGGAAAGTACGCATTTTACGCCGAGCTTTTCTGCGGCGGATTTTACATATTCGATTTCTGCGGGAGTGTCTGTGGGGAAATTATTCAGCGCGACCACGCAGGGTACGCCGAAATTTTTCACATTTTCGATATGGCGACGCAAATTTGCCATGCCGATTTCAAGCGCGGCGACGTTCTCTGTGTTGAGGGCGTCTTTTTCAACGCCGCCGTGATATTTTAACGCGCGAACGGTTGCAACAAGTACAACCGCCGACGGCGCGATGCCCATTCGGCGACACTTGATGTTGATGAATTTTTCCGCGCCCAAGTCCGCGCCGAAGCCCGCTTCGGTTAAAACGTAGTCGCCGAGTTGCAGAGAAATTCGCGTTGCGGCGGCGGTGTTGCAGCCGTGCGCGATGTTTGCAAACGGCCCGCCGTGGATAATTGCCGGCGTTCCTTCGAGCGTTTGCACAAGATTCGGGGCAATTGCTTCCTTTAAAAGTGCCGCCATTGCGCCGGCCGCTTGCAAATCGCCGGCCGTAACGGGTTTGCCCGCAAATGTGTACGCCACAACAATATTCGCGAGATTTTTTTTCAAGTCGGCGATATTTTCGCTGAGGCAGAACGTCGCCATAACTTCCGACGCCGCTGTGATGTCAAAACCGTCTTCGCGGGGAGTGCCGTTCGGTTTGCCGCCGAGCCCGCCCGTAATATAGCGAAGCTGCCGGTCATTCATGTCCATGGCGCGCTTGAAAACAACTTGTCGCGGGTCGATGCCGAGGACGTTTCCCTGTTGAATATGATTATCCAAAAGCGCGGCGAGAAGATTATTCGCCGTTGTGATTGCGTGAAGGTCGCCGGTGAAATGCAGGTTTATGTCCTCCATGGGAACGACTTGCGCATATCCGCCGCCTGTCGCGCCGCCTTTCATGCCGAAAACCGGTCCGAGCGACGGCTCACGCAAACAAATTACCGGCTTTTTGCCAAGACGCGAAAACGCATCGCCGAGCCCGACGGTAGTTGTGGTTTTGCCTTCGCCGGCGGGGGTGGGGCTGATTGCCGTAACGAGAATAATCTTGCCTTGCTTGCCGGTTTTCGGCGGGGAGGTTATTTTCGCCTTGAAATGCCCGAAAGGTGAAATATCCTGCGGGGAAAGCCCCAACTTTGCCGCGATTTCCGCAATCGGTTTGATGGTTGTTGATTGGGCGATTTCGATGTCCGTTTTCATGCGTATCTCCTTTAGAATGTCACTAATTTGCCTGTGCGGGCGGATTCGTATATGCCTTCGAGAATTTCCGTTACGGCCAAGGCTTCTTCCGGCAGAACCGTAAGCGGTGTGCCCTTTGTGATTGCGTTGATGAAGCAAAGCTGCTCGAGAACGGCGGGGGTTGCGGAATCGCCCGTAAAGAAATCCACTCCTGCCGCACCGAGCGCGGGAGTTTTTTCATATAATTTCCCGAAATCGTCGCCGTTAATCTTGACGCCGTTCCACATGTCCGCGCCGGCTTTTGTGCCGCAAATTGTTGCTTTGGCTTCGCCGAATTGCAGCGTGTTTAACGCCCAGCTCGATTCCAGAATAATCGTTGAGCCGTCTTCCATTGTGATGAACCCGAAGGCGGAGTCTTCAACGGTGTACTCGGCAGGATTCCACGGCCCGAATGCATTGCCGGAGTCGCCGTTTTCGTTCAGCTTCTTAAACACGCTTCCCATAACGGATTTCGGCTTGTACTTGCCCATAAGCCACAGCGCGAGGTCGAGGGCGTGAGTTCCGATGTCGATGAGCGGGCCGCCGCCCTGTTCTTCTTCGTCAAGAAAAACGCCCCACGTAGGCACGGCACGACGACGAAGCGCGTGTGCTTTTGCAAAATAAATGTCGCCGAAATCGCCGCGTTCGGCGGCTTTTTTTATATATTGACTCTCGGGCTTGAAGCGGTTTTGGTATGCAACGGTAAAGACTTTGCCGGCTTTTTTCGCTGCTGCGCACATGTCGCGAGCTTCTTTTGATGTTTTTGCCATGGGCTTTTCGCACATTACATGTTTGCCCGCTTCGAGTGCGTCAATTGTAATCGCGCTGTGAGATTTGTTCGGCGTAAGTACGTAAACCATGTCGATGTCGGCACGCTTTAAAATTTCGCGATAGTCGGAAAAACATTTCGCATCTGACGCGCCGTATTCGGCGGCGGCTGTTGATGCGCGGTCTTCTTTTATATCGCAAAACGCGACCATATCAACAAGGTTCGTATCTCTGATTGCGGGCATGTGTTTTTGATTTGCGATTCCTCCGCATCCGATTATTCCGGCTTTTAATTTTTTCATTGGGCGTCACTCCTTTTTTTCTGCAATTATAACGCTGCGTTTGCAAATTGCAAATAGGTGTAGCGAACGCCGGAGTTGTCAAAACCGATAGGTTTTAAAAATTCGTTGCGGTCGGCTTGAATGCAGCATTGACACGCGCCGAATTAACAGTGTACAATGGAAAAAATAACTTGTTAGGTGAGGCTCCTAAGAGAACACAGGCTGCTGCCCTGCTGCTGTCGAGAGACGCAGATTAGGGTATAACAGGCATAGTCGGATTAAGGCATTGCTTAATGTAGCTGGCTGAATTTTCAGTCTACGTCTTTTAGTGCTAAAGCTCATACGAGGGGTTTAGTTGTGTGTTTGTGTACGGCATTTGCAGAGTAGTTCTGTAGTTTTGCGTACGCAACATAAAATGACGGCGACCTCTTGCGGTCGTTTTTTTTGTTTTGCACGAAATCGGGAAATACTGTAGAAAATGCGAATCCGCTTTCCAACCTTGGATTCGCATTGAAAATGAAAGTCGGAGGTGCATTATGCAGGAAATAATTTTGACTCATATCAAAAACAAAGATATGAACGCTTTAAAAAATATGCTTGCCGCTGCGGAAGAAATGGAAATCTTGTACGCATTTCATAATTTAAATGCCGAGGAACAGGTGATTGTATTCAGGTTGCTTTCCAAAGACCGCGTTTTGAGCCTGTTTGAGGAACTGGACACCGATATGCAACAAAATTTACTGCGTTCGTTCACAGAGGACGGAGCAATTGAATTCGTCAACGAACTCGCTCCGGATGACAGGGTGCGTTTGCTTGACGAATTGCCCGCCGGCGTTGCAACGAAGCTGATTAACGCTCTTTCGCCGGAAGAGCGGGAAAGTACAAATTTGCTTATGGGCTACGCTCCGGAAACCGCCGGTCGCATAATGACCACCGAATACATCTCTCTGCAAAGAGATTTTACGGTGGAGCAGGCATTAGACAAAATAAGCGCGCAGGCTGAGGATAAAGAAACGGTTTACACGCTGTTTGTAACCGATGAGGCCAAGCGGCTTGAAGGCGTTATCACGCTGAAGGGCTTAATTATCGCGCGGGGAGTAACAGGCTCAACAATAGGAAAAACCGACGGCAACACGCTTATCGGCGATATAATGTCCAAAAACTCCATCAGCGTACACACCGGCACCGACCAGGAAGAAGTCGCCCGCATTTTGCAGGAACTGGACTTACTTGCCATTCCGGTTGTGGACAGCGAACACAGGATTGTCGGTATTGTAACCATCGACGATGCGATTGACATTTTGGAAGAAGAAGCAACGGAGGATATTTTTGACGCCGCCGGTTTCGCGGACATAGCCGGCAAAGAAACCGACCGCAGCGAAGTTTTAACCAAGGGAAGTTTGTTAAAAATATGGGCGGTTCGATTGCCGTTTTTGGTTATTACTCTTGCCGCGGGAATGGCGGCTGGTTTGATTCTCGAAGGGTTCGAAGAGATACTTGAAAGCGTTGTTGTTGTTGCATTTTTTATTCCGCTGATAATGGACATCGGCGGTACGGTCGGAACTCAGTCATCAACTGTATTTGCTCGCGGTGTTGTTCTCGGGCATATAAACATCAATCATTTTCTCAAGCCCTTTCTCAAGGAGTTTGGCGTGGGTCTTTCGATGGGTGCGGTAATAGGTGCGGTTGCGGGTACAGTAATAAGTATTTGGTTAGGCATACCGATGCTGGGAATTGCTGTGGGTATTTCCATTGTTTCAACCATGACTTTAGCGGCTGTTTTAGGCTTCCTTGTTCCGTATGTGTTAATCAAACTTAAAGCAGACCAAGCGGCGGGTTCTGCGCCGATAATAACCTCGTTAAAGGACATCTCCGGGCTGTTTATCTACTTCGGGCTTATAGTTTTGTTGATGAGCGGTTATCTTGAACCGAGCTACGAAGTAACAGGCAAGTTTGTAACGGTGGACGGTATTCACTTTTTTGTGGACTTGAAAGAAGAAGAAGCTACTGTAATTCAGAACGAACCGGGTGCAGAAATTCCTTATGAAATTACAATCGGAGATGAAACTTTCCCTGTAATCGGCATTGACGACGGAGCATTACGAATGCGAACCGCAGACTGATTTGCCCGAATTTTCAAACCGGACATTCACAAGTTTTATGCGTTGTGATAAAATCGCAGGAAATTTCAATTACAGGGGAGCGGTTTCAAATGAAAAAAATTACATTGCTTTTAATGTTTGCAGTCGGTTTGGTTTTGTTGGGTTGCAGCAACAACGTTGATTGGCTCAGTCCGATGATTTCAATTGAAAAAGACACTCATACGGTTTCGCTGTGGAGCGGCGCATATAATTTGCACCGCAACGAAACCATGGAATATGTATTCAGAACAGGCGACGATTTTAACGACGTCGCAATTACATCCGATGCACTTATCGCCGGAGGTGCTGTTCCTGCGACATTGCGCGTTGCCTATGACGGCGACGGGCAGTATTTGGTGCGTCTTGTGGCGTTCGCGTACAACTTCTTCGACCACGGTCGTCCTATAAGAATAAACGCTCATGCCGCTGCCCCGAATCCGCAGGATATTTTGATTTTGTGGCAAAATCCCGAAAACGGGCATTGGTTCAGCATGATTCAAAACGGCATCGGGCGAGAAGCCGTAACCCTCGGGCAGCACCACAACGAACTCGTAAGTATGCGGCACGGCGGTGAAGTGTATACATTTTTGCTGAACAGCGAAACAGCCGCAACCCTGTCTGAGCTTACGGTTTATATCATCGCGGTTACTGCGCCCACGCAGGAAGAAGATTATGAACGAAGCGGGTATTCCGTTCTTTTCACCCTGGAACTGCCGGATGTTGATAACCATTTCCACAGTTGGGAGATTTTAGCGGCTTGCGGAACGATGTTTTTGGTGGACGGTGAATAATGACGATACGAAAACTTGCGGCAGTTTTCATTTTTTCAGCGATAATTTTGCTTGCCGGTTGCAACAATGTTGATTCATCCGAAGCCGGCGCAAGCATCGAAAATAACATCGTCACAACAATTTTTCCTTTGTACGACTGGACGCGCGAAATTTTAGGAAGCAATCCCGGCGAAATCGGCGTTCGATATCTGCTTGAAAGCGGCGTTGACCTGCATTTTTACACGCCGTCCGTTCAGGATATCGCGGCAATCAGTGCGTCGGATTTATTTTTGTGGGTCGGCGGCAAGTCGGATGATTGGGTTCTTAACGCTATGGCAAACCCTGTGAACGAAAATCGCCGTAACGTCCCCGTCATGCGAATGCTTACCGTACATGAAACGTTGGCGTTTCCCGTTGACGGCGTAATCCCGGGTGATGTCGGCGGCGAAGATTGTTGCGGCGGCGCGTTTCACGATGAGCATGTATGGCTTTCGTTGCCGTTTGCGATGCGGTTTGTTGAGCGTATTGCCGAAGAAATCGCGCTCATCGACCCCGAAAACGCTGATTACTATGCGGCAAATGCAGTCGCATATATCGCAGAATTGTATGCGTTGCACGGTCAATTTATCGAAACGGTTGAAAATTCACCTCGGGATACAATTCTTGTAGTTGACAGGTTTCCGTTTTTATACTTAACCGTTGATTACGGGCTGAGTTTTTTTTCGGCGTTTGACGGTTGTTTCGCCGCAACCGAAATCAGCTTTCAACGGCAGGCCGAACTTGTAAACGTCCTTAACAGCTTGGATTCCGGTGTGATTATAGTTGTTGATAATTACTCTGTTGCGGAGTCTGTTGCAAGCGCGGCGGAACGAGATGTTGCAATCGTGTCGCTGTTGGATTTTCAAGCCGTCAGCACCTATCACATAGGGCAGGGGATGACTTATTTGAACGGTATGCGGCAAAATCTCGAAGCACTCCGAGTTGCATTACAATGAGCGATGCATTGTTGGAAGTAACCGACCTCTGTATCGGTTATGACGGAAAATCCATCTCGGACGATATTTGTTTCAGCATAAAAAGCGGCTCTTACCTGTGCATTGTCGGCGAAAACGGCACAGGTAAGAGCACGTTGCTCAAAACAATATCGGGGCTTCAAAAGCCGGTTTACGGTACGGTGCATTTTAATGTTCACAAGCGTGAAATCGGCTATTTGCCTCAAAAAACCGCTGTTCAATACGATTTTCCGGCTTCGGCGCAAGAAATAATATCCTCCGGCGCACTGGGAAAATGGTATCGGCCGCTTTTGAACAAAGACGAAAAAAAGCGCGTTGCATGGGCAGCCGAAAAAACAGGCGTTACGGCTTTTCTCGGGCAGTGTTTTCGTGAGTTGTCGGGCGGGCAACAACAGCGGGTTCTTTTGGCGCGCGCGTTGGTAACGGCAAAAAATGCCGTCATTTTGGACGAGCCAACGGCAGGGCTTGACCCGGAAGCTACGAAAGATTTTTACGCCCTGTTGCTCAAAATAAATCGTGACGAAAAAATCACAATTATTATGGTGACGCACGATATTGAGTGCGCGGAAAAACACGCAACCCATGTGTTGGAGCTTAAAAATCGAAAACCGGATGAGGAAGATTTTTTCTTCGGTACGGTAAATGACTACATCGAAAGGGGGCGTTTGCAGTGAGTACGGTCGAACTGTTGCGCTTTCCTTTTACGCAGTACGCGTTTATTGCTTCGATTTTGATGGCAATTTGTGCATCGTTAATCGGTGTTCCGCTTGTTTTGAAGCGTTATTCATTTATGGGGTTCGGGATTTCAAATGTTGCGTTCATGGGAATGGCGTTCGCACTTGTGATTGACATGACAAATTCCATGGCTTTGGTGATACCGCTGACCGTTGCCGCAACTGTTTTGCTGGTCGGACTCGGCAATCGAAAAGTAAGCGGCGACGCAACACTTGCCATGCTTACCGTGGGTTCGTTGGCCGCAGGGCATTTTGTGATTAACACATTTTCCATACGCGGCGGAAACATTGACCGCGCCGTAAGCGAAACGTTGTTCGGCGGCACGCGCCTTGTAACGCTGAACGCTCGCCCGCATGAATTATGGTTGGCTTTTTTAATTACCGCAATGGTGGTTATTTTTTTTATTTTTTTTTACCGCAGAATTTTTGCGGTAACATTCGACACGGAATTTATGCAGGCAACCGGGCAGCGTCCGGTTGTTTATGAGCTTATGCTGTCGGTAATTACGGGCGTTGTTATTGCCGTGTCCATGAGCTTGTTGGGTTCGTTACTTACCGCATCGCTTATTATTTTTCCGGCACTTTCGGCAATGCGGATTTCTAAAACTTACAAGGGGGTTATGCTTTGCGCGGTTGTTGTCGGCGTTGTGTGTTCGCCTGTAGGAATTTTTACCGCACTGTTGTTTGAACTCCCGCCAACGACTACTATTATTATGGTGAACATCGCGGCGTTTGTTATTTTGACGGCGGTCGGTGCATTAAGAAGAGCATAAAGGAGAATTTTATGAACACAAAAAAAGAGCGGCGTGAGGCCGCCCAAAAAAGAGCCAGGACAAAAAAAATAACCGTGATGACCGTATGCGCGGTCTGTTTTGTTGCGATAGCGGTTTTCGTTGCGGTTTATATCGTAACCCGACCCGACAGCCGCGTTTTTGCGGTTTCCGGCGGGCAGTCGATTACTTTGTATGAAAACGGTCGCTTTAACGCACGACTTTTTCATAACACAAACATTTCCGGTACATTTGTCGAAGACGGGGAAACAATTTCATTCACGCACGGCAACAATGTAGTTTTCTCGCAAATAGAAAACGATGTTTTATTATTGCCGACAGAATGGTGGGGGGCGTGCCGAGGACATACCCACGAAACAGAGTTTCCGCGCGTTCGGTAAAGGGGGTACAGAAATGAAAAAAATTTTATTGTTGTCGATTTCATTGTTGTTGGTCGGCTGTTTTGCGTCTGCCGATGACGCAGGATATTCGCACGGGTATTATGAAACCGCCGGTTTTAACGCGACCGGTGATATCATCCGGATTACGGACTCCGATTTTGATGAGCAGATACGGCAAATCCAATGGAACAGACAAGATTTTCTCGGGCGCGTAATTCGCTTCGAAGGAACGTTTTTGTATTCCTATTGGGATGGCGAAGCCGTTTATTTTGTGGGAAGGTCTTCAGACGGCTGTTGCGGTTTTCACGGATTTGAAGTTGCGCTGAATGAAATTCCTCGTTTTGATGACGAAACATGGGTTGAAGTTACGGGCATTTTAGAAGAGTTTTATATAGAAGATGCCGGTCGTTATTTCTTGCGCCTTAATGTAATTGAAATGTCAGAGCGCGAGAATTGAGGTTTTTTTCCCGCCGCACCCCGGAACAAAAAAAGCAAAAAAGGCGGCTGTCTGCCCGTTTGGGTTTGACAGCCGCCTTTTTGGTGTTTAATCGGCGTAAGCGTAGCCGTAATTCGAGTTGTAATCTGCGGATATGTCGGGATAATCGTAATTGTCGGGGATGTCGTCTGTATCGCCTGCATAATCGAAGTCCGGAACAGCCGGTACGTATCCGGGCGTCGTCGGCGGTGCGATGTTAAAAATTGCGCCGTCGCCGGCATTTGTTACGACAATCGGATTCGCCCACCCGGGGATTGCTCCGTCGGGAATGGTAATCGTCATAGGCAGGTCGGATGTCGATGCGGGAATGCCCTGAATATTTATTCTGATGTTCGCGCCGTTTACGCGAGTTACGGTAGCCGTTAAACCGTCCGGAATGCTCGTGCCGAACCAACTTGTTACGTTAGTTCCTTCAAGCCCGGCATCTGCGCGGCCGCCGGCAGTTACGATATTTACATTAACGCCTGCCGGACGCGAAACATGATAATTTTCGGCGTACTGTCTGCCGCGAACAACAACGGGACTCACGGAAGCCGATACATTGGTGCTGATGACAAGGTCTGTCGCGCTCCACGTGAAGAATCCGGGTGCGGATAAAATTCTGCCCGCACGAATTACGCGAAACTCGAATGAATAGTTATCACCCGAAACCGGACGCGGACGAGCGGTAGGGTAAGCGTTATCAAACATTGCAAGCAATTCGTGTACGGGTTGATTTGCGGAAAGCGGTTGCCAAACCGGAATGTTTTCAATTCCGACGAAGTTGCCGCCGTCATCGTAAACGCGCTGTGCATCATATCCGAGTTTAACGTGCATGTTTCTGTTTGTTCTGCTGATGAAAGCGGGCGCGCCGTTTCTGCCCGGCGTTACAAGCATTCTTGCGGTTGCGGGGGCGTTGGGTTGCGCGGGGATTCTGAACGCAACCGGCGCAGACCCGAAGCTGCCTCCCGCATCAAGCAATTCCTGCAAATTGCCGTAGCCGGGCAAAGAGGTTTCTCCGGCGGCAATCCAATCCCTTATGTGTTGGGTGTCGTTGTCGCGTGTTGCGAAATTAACGGCTTCCAAGTGCGCGATTCTGAATGTGCCGCGAGTTCCCCGGGGAATGCTGTCGTGCGATAACGAAATCCGTTCGCCGGGCATGACATTTGACGCCGTTACAACATGCGCGTTTGTTCCGAATAATCTTCTGTCGTCGCCGACTCTGATTTCGAATGACGCGCCGCCGGGAGCTGTCGGATTCCAAAGATATTCGTGATTGTTGATTCGGAAACCGGTTCCGTCCGCAACGGCACGAGTCGGAACATAAATATCGCGTCTGTAGGCACGAATGTCCCTGTTCGCCGGACGTGCGGGAATTTCAATCAGGGCAATAAGTTCGTGTTGCCCGCGAACCGTTCTTCTTACGCCAATCCATCCGCCGCGGTTAAGATGGCGGCTGATATTCGCTTCGCCGGTAAGGGTCATTGTCCAGTTGCCGCGATTCGGATTGATGCTGTCCGCACGTCTGTTGAAGATGAATGAAATTTCCGAGCGATTTACATTGCGCAGGGTAGGCGCGGGAGTTACGCCGGCGGGCCAAACCGTAACCGGACGCCTTTCGGGCGCAGGGCCGACAATCGGAACACCGGCGGCGTTTACAACCGGGCGATTAGCCGCCCATACGTTAAATGTTTGCCCGAAGCGGATTGTTTCGTCGCCGAAGTTTATTACATAGAAGAAATCGACATCGCCCGGGATTACGGGAGCGCAATCGGGGCAACCGATGTCGCGGCAGTAGGTGCAGTCGTAGGTGCCGAGTGTGTTTTGGATATGGAAGAAAAATTCGGGATGAGGAGGATGCACACCTAAAACAACTCCTCTGTCGTGACAGCAAAGCACGTTATTAAAGCTGTTGCGCCAACCGATAACATCATCAGGTTCGCTCATCAAGTTTCTCCAAAGATACAGGCTCTCCAAATTGAGATGAGATACATTAAGGCTCGTAAGATTGTTTCGGTGCAAAATCAGCGTACGCAATGCCGGGTTACCGGACAAGTCTATGTCTGTCAGCTCGTTAGAGGACACGTTCAACAGTACAAGATTCGGGTTGTTTGAAACATCCAAAGTTGTCAAATTGCTGTTATGCAAGTCAAGCACTTCAAGCCTCGGATTATTTGAAATGTCGATGCTGTCTAAACCGAAGCCGTCCCTGCTGCGCATATTCAGCACTTCAAGCAACGGATTGTTAGAGACGTCCAGTGTCGGCATATGAACCCAACCGTAGTTGACGCTAAGCTCTCGTAAATTCGGATTTTGTGTTACATCAAGCGATGTCAATATAGTGCCGTTTACGTGTAATATTTCAAGCAACGGATTATTCGAAACGTTAATCGTAGCCAATGTTCCGTTATAGCTCCAGCCCATGCGAAGGCTGCGCAGATTCGGATTATGCGTCATATCCAACGCGGTCAGCATAGTGTGGCTAAAATTTAAGGATTCAAGCAAAGGGTTGTTTGAAAGATTCAACGTTGTGAGCGGGTTGCCGGCTACAGTAAGATACCGTAAGCTCGGGTTTTGCGACAAGTCAATCACACTCAACGCATTATCTCCCGCAAGCAACCAATAAAGTGACGGATTGTTTGAAACATCAAGTGACGTTAATGCATTATCACCTGCCCACAATTGCGCGAGCATGGGGTTGTTTGAAACATCCAAGCTCGTTAAATTATTGTGGTATACGCTGATATACCAAAGCAAGGGGTTATTTGAAAAATTAACCGACGTTAAATTATTGCTCGAAAGTGCCGCATGATGGAGCAATGTATTGTTTGAGAAGTCAGCCGAGGTTAATTCATTTTCGCCCGCATATAATCTGGAGAGCGAATGAAAATGCTCAATCCCGTCGAGGCTTGTTATTCCTCTGCCAACAATTCCGAGAACCTGAATATCTTGCACATCCAACAAATAAACCGCCCCTGTCGGAACGCCTGCCACCTCACGCACTGCCGCTAAAAAATTCGGGCATGTGAAATCGGCGGTGATGTCTATGCTGAAAGGTTGAATATTCGCATTTGCAACCCCGGGCAACGCCCCCACTGCAAGCACACAAACCATCAGCACACAAAAAAGCCTTTTGAAACGTAAGTACATACTTTCTCCTCCTTGTTTTCCTGCCGCGCTTTTCGCGGCGGTATAGCGGTTTGCACTTCGGTACGGAAAATTTGCTATGCATTGTGAACGGTGCGCTCAATGTCGTTTTCGGGAAAAACACCCGAAAAACGACCGGTCGCGCACCACAATACATGTACGCAAATTTTCCGCACGTTTTGGCAAACCGCAATAGTGGATTTTTGTCGGCAGCATCCGCCGGAAAAAATTTTTTTACAAAAAAACTTCCCCGGCAGGAAAGTGCCGAAAACTAAAAAATGTGCAGGAACGGCGAAAAGTTCGCCATCACCTGCACATTTTGGGAAATCAAAAAATTGAATAAGCCGCGCCACGAATCACAGCATACAATTCGCCCCAAGTATTGAACCCGAAACGAAGTGTGATAGGTGATGGTTGACAATCCCTACACGCACCGTGGGGTGCTTCCAACACCTCACGGACACTGCGATTTTTGTTGCAATCGAAGTGTAACATACCATGCACCACCGGCGCAATCATTTTTTTTCCAAAATAAAAAAACACGCCGACCTGAACGCGGCGCACCTCGGATGCTGGCGCATCCGTCCGGGTTCAGGTTGGTGTGTTTTCATTACATAATCAGAGGTCGCCTATGGTTGCTGTGCTAAAAATTCGAGCAATCTTTGGACATCTCGTTCCGACAGTTTTCCCAACAAGTGTTCTACTGCCGATTGCGGTATTGTTAATGTTGCGTTTGTATCAATGAACGATTCTTGATTAAGTCCGACCTGTTGCCAGTGGTCTATTTTGAAATATTTACTTCGTATTGTGCTGCTTTTGCCTTCGTATTGAGTGGTTATGTTAAAAACTTTTACGCTGTCAAATCCATGCTCCAATATTAAAACGGGACGGCGTTTTCCATCTCCCCCCACGCAACGTAGGCGATGAAGATGTCGTAGGTATTCACTATCCGTTCACCGCCCAATCATATAGCTCGGGATGCAGGTCTTTGTCTATATATGCGCGACCATTTTCGTCAGCCGGTAACATGATATTCAGTATGCTTTTTTTATTGATTAAATCAAGCAGCGGATTTCCATGGGGGTCGGTTGTGCGGTCTGAGACCATTCCTTCTGAAAGACGAGAAGCTCTTTCTTTTACATTTTTATCAAGTTTAATATTCGTTTTAGTTTTCGTCATATTTCAACACCTCACGGACACTGCGATTTTTGTTGTAATCGAAGCGTAACATACCCTGCACCGTCGGCGCAATGATTTTTTTTCAAACAAAAAAACACGCCGACCTGAACGCGGCGCACCTCGGATGCTGGCGCATCCGTCCGAGTTCAGGCTGGTGTGTTTTCGTGTGTTTTCATTTGTTTTACCACTGTTTCACCGCAAAAAAAGCCGGTCGGACGTCCTATTGGCGGAACAAAGCCCCATGCGCTGCCGGCCGGCTAATGCGCAAGAAAGCGAGCATTTGTTCCTGTGTTGTTGAACAGGTACAGTTTACACGAACGTTATTTCGGTGTCAAGCGTTTTGCAAATTTCAGCGCGTTTTCCGACGAAGCCTGAACGGGCTTCTCAAGCACGTTTGTGATATTGCACCGAAGAAATTCGCGCGGTATAATGCTCCGGGCGGCTTCTGAAAAGAGCGAAGGGGCTTTATTATGCGGAAAATTGACGAGATGAGAAGCGCGTTTTTGAGAATGGGAACGCCGCAAAAAAAGGAATTTATCGAACGATTCGGTGCGCAGGAGGCTGCGCAAACGCATCCGGAATATATGGAATTTTACGACGAATGTATTCGCGTGTATAAAAACGAGGTTATTACAGACCCCGGCAGTTTTACTGCGCAATTTCATATGCGGGGCAGAAGTACAATTTTTTTGGTCGGAATTCTTTTGTGGCAGGCGGGTATGGTTTTAAACGCGATTTTTACAAACCTGTTTTTTGCATTTATCCCGATTGTGCTTTTGATTCTTCCCGCAGTCGGTTTTTGGTTGATTTTTGCGGCGTCGAAATCGCCGCGACTGCCGGAAAAAAGTCTCACTTCGATTACGCTGTTTAAAATTTCCGTAATTATTGAAATGATTCCGTTGGTGCTTGTTGCTGTCGGCGCGTCGGCGTTTTTTATTTTTTCGGGCGTTCGCGGCGAAACCGTGACGCTTACGATATTTTTTATTGAAGGCTCGACGCTTGCGCTTTTTTTAATCTTTGCGGCGATATGCGCAGCGCGTGTTTTTTACTACATTTATGTTTTTCGTGTTTTGAACGGCATTGCCGACGGTTTGAGGCAAAATATAACGACGCCGCTCCGGAGCGCGACGCCGTTTATCGTGTTTTCGGGAATTTTTATTGCGCTTGCTGCGCTCGTGCAGTTCGCCGTTGTTTTGTCCGGCAGCGTTGAGGCAACCGGCTTTTTTTCCGCATTAGGCAGCTTTATGGCAATCGTCGGATTTCTTTTTTCACTTGCTTCTCACGCGGGAATGATACTGATTCTCGTTTCTTTTGCCGGATTTAATTCCGCCCTGAAAGAATTGAAAAAGTAAATTCCGCCGCGTCGTCGATAAATTTCAAAGTGTCTTCGTAGGTCACGAATTTATATTCGCGGCCTTTTTCATATGCCGCATTTTTGAAATGTTCGTGCAAAAGGTTGTCTCTTATTGCGGCAACTTCGTCGGCGGAAACCAATCCCGAAATTCCTTCCGGCGTTGATTTCGCAAGCGTTTGCATGATTTCCGCAACGTCCGGGTACTCGAACCAAAGTTGCGCGTCGATATTATGCAGCTCGTTGTAGTATTCGCTTGCGTAGCCTTTTGCGGCTTCTTCCGGGTGGTTTGTGCGAAATTCGTCCCAAATCGTTTTGTTGTTCCAAAGGTCGGTGAGACAATGCGTAACATATCCCGCGACGAAGGAAGGGGAGGGGATTCCGGGTGTACGCAAAAATTTTTTTGCGCATTCAATCCAGCCGTCGTTGTCGGTGACATGTCCCCATCGTTCGTCGCTCACCGGGCAGAGATGCGTGATTTTTTTTGTCGCGCCGATGCTTTTTTTATCTGTAAATTCCGCGCGGTAATGCACTGCGTCCGGCGCGATTGAACCGAGCAAAAACTGCGCGTTGCAAAGCTGATTGCGCCACGAAAAAAAACTATCGGTACCAATTGATTTTTGCAAAATTTTTTGCGCCACACATAAATGAGTTAACGGAAATGCCATAATTCCCTCCGCTTTTGTAATTTTATGATATACTGCAATTATATCAGTTTTTGCCGCAGTTTTTGCTTCGGTGCGGAAAATTTGTTATGCATTGTGAGCGGTGCGCTCGTTGTCGTTTTCGGGAAAGGCATCCGAAAACAACCGGTCGCGCACCACAATGCACGTACACAAATTTTCCGTACATCTTGCAAAACTGCTTGTGCGAAAGGAACAACGCCCATGTTTGCGCAATTTTCCGCGCGGTTGTACGAATCGGCGATGAATGCCGGTTACAGTCCGGCTCAAACAAATCACAACGAAACTTCCCTTGCAACACATTGGGTTGTTAATAATATTGCGCCGGCGACTGTAACCATGTTGCATTTGTTTGATGCGGGAACGTTCGAACTGTCGGACGTTGCGGCGTACGACCTGGCGTGGCGCGAAGAAAACACCGAAAGAATTACGGAGCATTTTAAATCTGTAGTAAGCGTGTACGTGCTTGCGGGAGGCGACGCGCCGGAGTTTTCGCCGGGGGAAGAATATTACGGTCAGTCGCTGTACAGCATCTTTTGGCACATAAACCTCGATACAAAAGAGCTTTCATCAGGGTCGGGGCAGACGAAAAAATTTTTAAACTTGCACGAAATGGTTTTATCGGCGGCGAAAAAGACGGAAAACACCGAAAGCTCGACCACCTTTGGGGAAATACAGAAAAAAGCCCCTTCCGGCAGATTGCGTCCGAAGCACAAGTACGCAATTCTTTGCTACGCGATAATTCTGATTAACCTCGCTATTCTTGTACTGTCCGTGCGATTTGACGAAATTTTGTACCTCGGCGTGCTTCATGCGCCCTTGGTTATTTACGGCGGCGAGTGGCACAGGCTTTATACGGCGACGTTTTTGCATTTCGGATTTATGCATTTTTTCTCAAACACTTTTGGCATTTTAATTTTCGGCACACGCTTGGAACGCTGTTTGGGTCGCGGAATTTTCATCGTAACATATGTATTTGCGGGGCTTCTCGGCTCTGCGGTAAGCCTTGCGAATCTTTATTATTTTCATCCGCTTACGGTTTCGGCGGGAGCGTCCGGTGCGGTTTACGGAATAGTCGGCGCGATTTTCGCTTATTCGCGAATCACTAAGCATTCGTTGGACTTTATCAATTGGTATCTTCTGCTTGTTTACATCGGTATCGGTATGGCGGTTGGATTTGCAACTACCGGTATCGATAATTTTGCTCATATCGGCGGGCTTTTGGGCGGCGCGTTGGTGGGCGGAATTTACGGTCTGATTGTAAAAATGCGAATCAAAAGTTCAGAGTAACGCATCGCCGTAAATGCCTTGTGGTGAGCGACCGGTCTTTTTTTTGGATGCTTTTCCCGAAAAAAAGACAACGAGCGAGCCGTTTACAAGGCATAGGCGAGGCGTTATTTCTGCCCTTGATTCGCATTAAAACGAAGGAGTGCATCGGCATGAAAAAATTTATTGCGGCGTTTTTGCTGATTTTCAGCGCGTTTTTTATCCTCGCGGCGAGGGAGATGCCGTCGGAAAGCGCGTTGAGTCGTCGTAATTTTCCGACCGGTGTCGCGGTTCTCGACCCTCTCGGCGTCACGTTTTCTCACGAGGCGGGCTTTTACGACCGGGCGTTCAGTTTGACCCTTTCCGCCCCCGCCGGCGCGAGAATTTTCTATACAACGGATGGTTCGTACCCGACGGCAAGTTCGACGCGCTATATCACGCCGATTCGCGTGAGGATTCCGAGTCGCACAGAAATTTTGAGCATTCGCGCAATCGCGGTTCGCGGCGACGAAGTATCGGAAATTGCCACGCGCAATTTTTTTATCGGCGACGACGTTTTTGCGCGATTTTGCGAAAACACGCTGATTTTCGCGCTTGCATCCGACCCGCACGGTCTTTTTGACCACTACGACGGCATTTTTGTGCCGGGCATCGACCGCGAACGTTGGCGAGCAGAATATGCAGAACAGCACGGGCGTCTGCCGGAAATCGGCTACGAGCCGCACATGGAAAACCCCGGCGTTCCCGCAAATTTCAACCGCAGCGGCCGCGAATCGGAACGCCCGGTTCATGTCGAAATGTTCGACAACACGGGCGCGCTTCATATTTCGCAGCGCGCGGGTTTTCGCGTGCGCGGCGGATTTTCTCGCGCACATGAGCCGCAGAAATCGGTAGAACTTTTTGCCCGCGAAGAGTACGGCGACCGAAATAATTTCCGCTTCGCTTTCTTCGACGACGAATTTACATATGACGGTCAACTCATCGACCGTTATCGTCGCGTGCGCCTGAGAAACGGCGGCTCTGACCGCTACGCCGGCTTCATTCGCGACGAGTTGAGCCAGTCGCTTTTTCGTCAGGCCGGGCTTACAACAACGCAAACGCATCGTCCGGCGGCGGTGTTCCTTAACGGCGAATATTACGGCGTTGCGTGGTTGAAATCGCCGCGCACCGGGAATCATTTGGCGCGAATTTTCGGCGGCGATTCAGATAATTTCGAAATCGTCGAAGGCGGCGACCGTCGTTTCGAACCCGGTTGGTGGTACGGCGAAGACCGCGCACGGCGCGACATGCGCGAGGTGAGCGAGCTTGCGATGGCGGGTTTCACCGGCGAGGGCGGCGCGGAACGCTTCGAAGAATTTTCGCGGCGCGTTTGCGCGGAAGATTTGATGCTGTATTTCGCGATGCAAATTGTAATCAACAACTACGATTGGCCGAACCATAACATGGAGTTTTGGCGATATTTTCCGACGGAAGACGAACCGGCTGACCTGCACCCGTATTTGCGCGACGGCAGATGGCGCATTTTCGCCCACGACCTCGAAGCCGGATGGGCTATTTGGGACGATTATGACATCATGGCGCGCGAGGACACTTTGCGCGATATTCTTACGGGCGAAAATTATCGCCGTTGGAACAGCGCGTACAGTTCGGCATTTTTATACGCATTTGTGAACTACGAACCCACGCGCCTCCGCCTCGCGGAAATTTTCGAGGAACTCATCGAAGGCATATTCGCGCCGGAAAACGTAATTCGTACTCTCGACGACTTAATTGCGCAAATCGAAAACGAACACAATCACGCGCTTGCGGCAAATACTTTTCGCCCGCACAATCCGCATTGGCCTTCCGCCGAAAGCGTAACAAGCAGCCGGCAGGCAATTCGACGCTTTGCACAAGCTCGCCCTGCGGCAATTCGCGATTCCGTTCGGCGGAATTTATAACAGACCCGTCCTATAACTTCAAAATTTTCGACGAGGGGTTTCGCGGCTTGCCGAGCGACCGGTTGACGCGCGTTTTTATCCGACCCGCGCAACCGATAGTGCGATTTCAAAAAGGGTGTCGGAATCCAAGCAGGAAAGCAACATAATTACATAACCCTCGGTTTGCCAAATTACTTGCGAGCTGTGTTCGCTGCCGGGCAACGGCGTGACGACGAAGTATTCGATGCCGTTGCGTGTAATCGTAAGCATCTCGGTGTACTCGTTATCAATACCGATAAATGCCCCCGCCGCCGGACTGTATTCAAATGTCAGGCGGTTTCCGTCGGCGTTTTCAAAATAAAAAAGCCTGCCGATATAAAACTCAACTTCATTTGTAATTTCAAAACCTTCGGGAATAAAGCCCGGAAACCATGACGTTTCCCCGACAACATGACCCGTATCTTGAAAGCGGAACATTGTAAACCGCTCGTAATGTGTAATTAACGTTTCCCGAATTACGGCTTGAATGTTCGAATCGGTAAGCAACAGCCCGAACAAAGCCGTTACCAAAATTAAAATGACAACAGCGGCACGGCGCGAAAATACATAGCTTTTGCTGAAAAACTCCCGACGTTCTTCGCGACGAAATAAAGCCCGCATACGTGCTTCGTGGGCTTCGGAGAATTTGTGCATTTTTGCCAACTCTTCATTCGGCGGGATTTCGGCCATGTCCAGCTCGTGCGCGTCGATAACCGCGCGGCGCAAAATTGCCTCTGTTACTTCATTGCGAAGCCGGTCGGTCATTGTGCACCGTCCTTACATAGTAAGTCGCGTAATTTCAGTTTTGCCCGCTCGATTCGTTTTGATACGGTTGTATTTAATATGCCGAGTTCTTCGGCGATTTCCTGATTGCTTAAATCGCGAACGTGCCGCAATTCAAACACAACTCTGTAAATTTCGGGCAGGCTTCTTATTGCGGAAATCACTTGTTGATAACCGGCGTCGCTTATAACTGTATCGCAGAGGTCGAGGTTATCGGAAACTTCGCTTGCTTCGTCCAAATCACTTTTGGTGCGTTCGAATTTTGCGCGCTGAAGGTCAATAGCGGCATTTTTTGCATATATAACGATTGCGGATTTGCGTTCGTCATCGGTCATTGCAAAAAATTTTTCTTTTTCCTTTATTGCCGAAACAAAGGCGTTATGTAGTGCGTCCTCCGCCATGGCGGGATTTTTTGTTGTTTCAAGGGCTTTGTAATAACCGGCGAAGCGAGTTTCTTTATATATTTTCGCAAAAGTTTCTTTTTCATAATCGGTTTCAAGTGCAGTTATGTAAAATGCAAGTTCAAGAAAAAGCATGAAATCCCCCCGAGTTATTAAACCTGCAAAAATTTTTTTAAAAAATTTTAAAAATCCTGTCGAAAATGATGCTCCTGAATCGTTATATATACAGACGCCTTTTTCAACACTCTCCGAAGGCGAATAACAAACGAAAGGAGGTTAGCCATGAAGCACAAAAGAAAGTACATTTTTGCATTGGCGGCGTTGCTTTTCGCGCTGTCGTTGCACATGTCCGTTGCGGCATCCCTTGCGCATGAGCCGGCGGGATATATTTCCGTACAGCCGCTGTGGAGCAATGTGGAACGCGCAAGCGCAACTCTCAGCTTTTCCGGAACAACAGCGCATTGCCGCACGACGATTACAGGGCTTCCCGGGACAACCCGTATAAACGCACTTATGCGGCTTGAACGGGTTGAAGGCGGAAATGTTGTATGGTCACGGTCGTGGTCGCAAGTTGTAAACGGCAGTATGCTTACAATGAACGAATCCGCCGCGATTACCGCAAGCGGAAATTATCGTTTGCGCGTACACGCAAGCGTACTGCGAAACGGTACGTGGGAAGACATCAGCATTTCGGGGTAGTGCGCATTTTTTACTTTCGCCGCTGTTGCCGTTCGGCACGTAACGCCCGTTGCTTTGCACCTCCGCAATAGTAGCGAACGCCATTGAGAACCGTGAAGGCGAGTTAGGAAATCGCGGGCAATGGCGGGCATACTTCGCCCGCACCCTTCTGCGCGTTTTCCGACGAAGCCTGAACGGGCTTCTCAAGCGCGTCCGTTATTTTAGCATAAAGCGGCGAAAGTGAAAACCCGAAACTGCAAAATTTTACAAAAGATTTGCGAAATTTTGTCGCAAAACGAAAAAAATTTTTATTTAAACCAAAAAAATTTGAAAGGATTTGATTTCACATGAAAAAAACACTGTTTAAGGCACTTGCTTTAACGCTTGTATTAGTTTTTGCTTTTTCGCCTGCGGTTATCGCATCGTCGCAGTATGAAATCGAAGCTGTTCCGTTAGGGGCTTGTGATGAACTTATATCGTTTGAGGAAGCTGTATCAAGAGGATACACCATTATATCTTTGTCTGAAATATTAAGATATGATGAGTTCGGCAATCCTATTGCTTCCAATAGATTTCTGTTTGGCCGCATGTTTTCGTTAACCGCGCAGTGGTCAACTGTTCCCGGCACAGGGACTAATTTAATGGAGATTCCGCTTAATTTCTTCATTTTTAATGATGAAGCTAATCCCGGCAATTTAGCAGTAGAGGTTCAATGGACTGACACATTTTCGTTTATCGCTCGCAATGTAAACATCCCCCGGGGTTACGGGTTGCCTGTAACCGTACCCGCAAGAACCGGTAACAGGGCTTTCAGAATAAATCTGCGAGCCTCCAATGCAGCCGGTACGTTTAGAGTTATTTCTATGATGTAGCAGCGGTTCCGGCGAGTTGCTGCATGATGCAAAAAATAAAATTCAGGAGGAATAAAAATGAAAAAAATAGTTTTAAGTTTTTTTGCGATTATGATAACCATGGTTTTTGTGACTGTAGCTGTCCATGCTTATTCAACGTCGTCCTTTGAATCTGACGAGTTCGACGTTTTGCTTGGAAGTTTCGGCACATGGGAAGTTTCGAGAGCGAGAGGAGCTGAAACTTATTTGTTTAATGCCGTAACAGGATACAGAATAGAGTCGGCTTGGTCATTTAATGAAAACGGAGAGCTTGTTGAAATAGATTTAATTCAACATGCAGAGGATTTAAATTACTCCAATCGCTTAAATGCTGAACTCATGTATTCAAGCGAATTTGCGGCGTTGAACCCTCATATGGCAAACGCAGGTGAAAACTACAGATTTTTTCAAACCCGCATGTCATCGCCGTTAGGGGTGGCAGTTCATGTGTCAGCGGAGTTTAGAGGACCGGTAACAATAACACACACATCCGGCGTATCCTCCGCTGAAAGTTTTTCAGCAGTAGCCGGAACAAACGCACAACGCAATGCGGTGGCGGACGGAGCTAACTTTGTATGGGCAAGAACAAGCACATCACAGTCAATCACAACTGGCTCATGGTCTGTTCCTTCAGGCTCTATAGGTCGTATTTGGTTTACGCCGCGTTACAATCAGACAGACGGGCAGTTACACTTATATTTGCGCAATGTAAGGTATCGTAGCTTAGGCACTGCATGGGGGCGTTCACCCAGGCAAGTCGGAGGGTTCACCGATGGTGTTTTTGAGCTGAGAACGCGAAATGGTTAAGTAGGATTGGTATTTTCGCGGGCATAACCGAAAAAAATGTAAAATCACCCAACCGGGACATTCTCAGTTGGGTGGTTTTACATTTACTTTTTTCGTGTGTTCTTCGCTTGACAAGACTAAAGTCCCCGGAATGCGAGGTATTAAAATGAAAAAACTTTACTTAATCCCGCTGCTTCTCCTGCTCTTCACCGGATGCGGATGCCAAAACAAAAACACCCCCGGCGAACACAGCGAGCGCATCGAAATCGTCGATTGGATTACGCCGGGGGAAACAACTCAAACAACGCCGGTGCAAATTGCTGTTGTCGGAATGGATTGGCAACGTACATTTCCTGTCGAGTTAGGGCGAAATTGGGTCATAGGACTCCGAGAGCGTCACGGGGATGAAAATATAATTTTTTACGACTTGTCGTCGCAGGATTTAACAACGCACCGGGTGCGCTACGCCGAAATAACCGAACAAATTGCAGGTAATTCGGATGCTCGTGTTTTAATTCTCGACAACGTAAGCCGCTATAATACAAATTTAGCAAATACATTGAGATTGCGGCGAGGGTCGGATATTTTTATTGCTATGTACAGCCCCTTTTACGACCGATTTTTTCGCCTTCCGAACAATCGCGTCATACGATTTATTCCGATTTATACTGAGCCCCCCATCGCTGTCGCAGGGGCAAATTTAATTTTAGACATTGACATGCGCGTCGTATCTCAAAACCTCCCGCAAGCGGCGCAACGCCTCGGCGCAACAACGCTGGTTTATTTTTACGACAGCAGCATACCGGAGGACGCCGCCGACGCGGAAGGATATCTGCGAAGACCGCTTATCGAAGCAAGCGGAGAAGCAGGGCTTGTTTTTGCAGCGGTAGATATTGCGGGCGCAATACAGTGCGAGATTACCGAACATGAGTTTATGACTACCGTATTGCCGTCGTTAGTCGCAACTTACGGCAACGACATCGTTTTTGTCGGATTAGACAATTGGAGGCTTTTCGCAAGGTGGGAAATGAATGATGTAATTTATTTGCCGTTGTTTCAATGGATGAATGAACCAACGCCCACAGCTTTAGCCTCATTCCTCGGAATTCCGCTGATTCGCGGCGAAGAAGCTACAGGAACGGAAGCACTGATTCACGACATCCGTACAATACTCGACCAACAAAACAGACTCGGGCGAATTGCAACATGGCCGATGTCCATGCAACTTTTATTTCCGCTTGCCGCCGCCGAATACGGAGTGATGTGGGCAAACGGCAGCGTCCCCCGGTACGAACTCGACCTTGCCGCTTTGGAAGAAATTTTCGCGCGGATTATTTTCGAACACACCGGGGAACAGCTCGGCGTAACCTTAACGCAAGAGGGAAACCGCGTTTTGGTTCTGCCTGATTATTTGGTTTATTGAAATTTCCGTTCGCGGTTCTTTCAACCCACAAATCCTTAATGAACGGAGCTTGCAAAATGTCTAAACGTATATTCCGTATAGTCGCTGCTTTTTCAATAATTTTGCTTTTAGCAGGGTGCAACCGTCAATCGTCGGACTCTCTCGAAACATATGACTTGCCGAGCGGAGAAATTTCCGAATACTTGCCAATCACCTTGCAAGACCAATTTAAGCTGACATCAACTTGGCATTATTATAACTATCCGTATGCAAAAACGGATTTTAGCGAATCAGACCTTATGGTTATTTATCGCGCAATCAATAGTTTCTGTTTTTATGGTTTCACTCATCCGTGGGCTGAAGAATTACGTTTTGGCTCACCCCCTGTTTTACATGCAACGAATGAATCTCATAAAACGGCAATAACCTTTATATGGCATGAGGAATGGGGTTCTCTTGCGGCAGCATGGTTTGAAGATGAACCCGGACTCGCAAAATGGTTTACGATGGATTGTGATGCACAGCACGAAATCAGAGCGTTGCTTTGGGGACCGGGGCGACCGGAGTGACCTTTCGGGCGACCTGTCGGGATTCCCCGAACTGCGGGGTAAAATTTTGAGAACGTACCATCGGAGAAGGAGGACTAAAGTTGAACATATTAACAGAATCACATGTTCCTACAGAGCAACCGCCGGAAAGACAAGTGTTTCCCGGGCAAGAGATTGAATACTTGATTGTTTCTCCGACAACAGGGGAAATATTTTTTGTTGATGATATGTACAGAATATTTAGCGGCTACGCGGAAGAGGTTGGATGTTTTACAGTCTTTTTTTTAATGGATGAAGATATGGAGAGAGTGGAGTTAGCGTTAAATGCAACAACATTTGGGGAAGACACCGGGGTTCGAATTGCGGAAGATACCTACGGGAACTTATTTCACATGGTCGAGCCTTACAATGAATTCATATTGAATTCTTTTTTCCTTGCTCAACATGGGACAATTGTTCGATTAGATGGTGAATATGTTGAAACGCCGGAAACGCATACCGTTCTTTCCGAAACGGCTGAAAATCAAAACAGCGAAGAGCATATACACAACGGTGGCGTTTCTTGGCTTGCGCTTGGGGTTGTTTCTACACTTGTTTTCATTGCGGTGATGTTGGCTTTATTGCGGAAGCGAAAATTAAACATATAGTCGGACGATGACAAGCGCACTATACTGTTTTGTGTAGTGCGCTTGCATTTTTATTACAGCTTCCTTAAAATTTTGAAAAATATCAGAGAGAGCGGGATGAATTATGGAAAAATCTATTGTATTCATGTGCAGCCTGTTAATTGTTGCCGTAACGATTGCCGGGTGTCAACCGGCGGACAATACGGTATGGGTCGAAACTCAAACATATCAGGCTATATCGGTTGCGCCGAATTTAAGTTCCGAAAATGCGGCGTTAGGTGTTTAGTCCCATGTTATAATGGTGCAAATGAATTGCCAAAGGAGAACAAAAAACTATGGGACAAATATTACACGGATGCGCCAAAACGACAGAGGCAACCCGCAGAGCAATACAAA
>WQVC01000020.1 GCA_009781765.1 Defluviitaleaceae bacterium
GCCCCAAGCACCGTCGCGCGATTGTATACATGGTGTGCGGGCATTATTCCGTTATGTGTACAGCGTCAAGGGGTTGCCTTTTCGCTTGAACACAATATAAGCGAACAATGTTTTGATGTCAAGCGTTTTGCGAAAATAATTTCGGTATATAATTTGCACTTTGAAGACAATCGCAATTACATCAAATTTGCCAACACGAAAATTCCCTTGAAAAAATCGCCCTTGCGTGGCACAATGAGCTTATTAAATACGCGAATCAAGAGTTCAAAACAACGCGCCGCTGCAAATGCCTTGTGGCGAGTGACCGGTCGTTTTTTCGGATGCTTTTCCCGAAAAAACGACATCGAGCGAGCCGTTTACAAGGCATCGGCGGAGCGTTGTTTCCTACCCTTGATTCGCGTTAAATATAGCGAACGGGCTTCTCAAGTACGTTTGCGATATGAGCGGAGGTTTTGTCCGTGGGTATAATAAGGTATGACGGCACGAGATTTGTTACCGAGGGTGATGTTGACCGTGAATTTACCGGACAGTGGGTTTTGGTGCGGATTCATGATGAAGAAAATCCGAGAAACGGGTATCTCCTTGCATCGGCAGCCGGTCGGGATGACTTGCGCCCTCAATTAGAAGATATAGGCATTACAGAATTTGATTCAAAAGCCAAGATTCTTTACGGCTGTAAATCGCGGGGGAGAAATCTTCATGTCGAGCTTCTCGGTTAAATTAAATGCAAGCAGACCTTGCCGTTACATATTTGAAGCAAATTTGTGGGAAACACGTAATAAAAAATTCGGACTGCCCGTAACAGTTCTCATGGCTTTCCAAGAATTTGATGACGGGGAATATGTAAAAAATTGAAGCGAACGAAAGCGCGCCGCGAAGGGCTGAAAACCCTTGCGGTGCGTTTTGCTTGCTTGGCGATTGTTGTGTTCATTTTTATGAGACATCAAAAAAAACCGCGCATCGCGCGGTTTTAAAATTTTTTGAGGAGGGAGTTCAGGGGGAGGAACTTTTTTATAAAAAAGTTCCTCCCCCCGCGACCTACTCCTTCAAATGAACATCGTGTGCGCCGCCCTCAATTATGCTGGAAGGTGAAACGCGGGTGAGGCGGGCGGTGTTTTGGAAATCGGCGATGGTTAATGCGCCGCAATTGCACATCGTTGCGCGAATTTTGCTTAATGTTATGGCGAGATTATCGCGAAGTGCGCCGGCGTACGGAACGTATGCGTCAACGCCTTCTTCGAAGGTGAGTCCGCCGCCGCCCTCGTAGCGTTGCCAGTTTCGGGCGCGTTCCGTTCCTTCGCCCCAGTATTCCTTCATATAATTGCCGCCGATGTTTACGCGCTTGGTGGGGCTTTCGTCAAAGCGGGCGAAGTAGCGTCCCTGCATACAGAAATCCGCGCCCATGGCAAGGGCCAGAGTGATGTGATAGTCGTGAACAATGCCGCCGTCGGAGCAAATCGGCACGTAAATGCCGGTTTCTTTGAGCCATTCGTCGCGAGCGGCGGCAACTTCCATGAGGGATGTTGCTTGTCCGCGCCCGATTCCTTTGGCTTCGCGGGTTATGCAAATCGCGCCGCCGCCGATTCCGACTTTTACAAAGTCCGCGCCGTTTTCGGCAAGAAAGCGAAATCCTTCGCGGCAAACGACGTTGCCTGCGCCGATTTTTACGGTGTCACCGTAGTTTTTGCGCACGAAGTCGAGTACGCGCTTTTGCCATTCGGAAAATCCTTCGGACGAGTCGATGCACAGAACATCCGCACCGGCCTCAACAAGCGCGGGAATCCGCCGTTCGTAGTCGTGAGTGTTGACGCCCGCCCCAACGAGATACCGCTTTTGCTCGTCGAAAAGGGCAAGCTGATTTTCCTTGTGGCTGTCGTAATCCTTGCGGAAAACGAACGACGAAAGCCGTCCGGCGTGGTCGGTGATGGGCAAAACGCTGAGCTTGTTATCCCAAATAATATCGTTGCATTGGGGCAGAGTTGTTCCTTCCCATGCGATGGTCAGGTTTTCAAGCGGCGTCATAAATTCGCTTACCGGTAAATCCGGCGACATTCGCGAAATTCTATAGTCGCGGCTTGTTACAAGGCCGATGAATTTTCCTGCTGCTGTGCCGTCCTCGGTTACCGCAACGGTTGTGAAGCCGGTTTCGTCTTTGAGGCGCAAAATGTCGCCGAGGGTATTGTCGGGGCGCACGTTCAGAGAACTCGGCACAAATCCCGCTTTGTAGTTTTTTGCACGACGCACCATTGCCGCTTGACTCTCTATCGACTGCGACACGAATATAAAAGAAATTCCGCCTTCTCGCGCAAGCGCAGTCGCCATCTTATCATCAGATACCGATTGCATTATTGCCGAAACCAGCGGAATATTTAAACTAAGTGATGGATTTTCGCCGCGCACGTGCTTCACAAGCGGCACTTTCAGCGACACATTCGACGAAATGCATTCCGCCGACGAATACCCGGGTACAAGCAGATATTCGTTAAACGTGCGAGATTCATGTTCATAAGTAAAAGCCATGATAATCACCCTCCGTTTATTGGATTTTCGGCATTATAACTATAGCGCGGGAAAAAAGCAAATATGGTATGCTCGGAAAAACATTCCGCAAACACACAAACAATTGAAGAGAGAGTTGAAAAAATGCAAATAAACCGGCTGTTTGAAATAATTTACACATTGCTGCACAAAAAAAGCGTTACAGCGAAGGAGCTTGCAACGCAGTTTGGTGTGTCTTCGCGTACAATTTATCGCGATGTTGATACGTTAAGCCTTGCGGGGATTCCCGTGTACACGGAAAAAGGCAAAGGCGGCGGAATAAGCCTGTTGCCGGATTTTGTGCTGAATAAATCCATTTTAAGCGAGAGCGAGCAAAACGCAATTTTAACAGCCCTGCAAGGTTTGTCTCATGTAAATGCAGACGAAGCCAACGGTGCATTAAAGCGGCTTTCCGCGATTTTCAACAAGACCGCCGCAAATTGGCTCGAAGCGGATTTTTCCGGCTACTCCAACGACTTTTTCAACGATTTCAAAACAGCCGTTTTGGAACGTCGCATTGTTGCGTTTGATTATTTTAATGCCGAGGGCGAAAAAATTTTTCGCCGCGTCGAGCCTTTGCAGCTTTGGTTCAAATCGAAATCATGGTACGTAAAGGGATTTTGTTTGAATAAGCAGGCAACGCGCCTTTTCAAATTAACGCGGGTGAAGAATCTTGTTGTTACGGAGGAAAATTTCGCGGTTCGCAACTTGCTTGAATCTCCCGATACCGAAGACCCCGAGCTTCCCGAAAGCGTTATTAAACTTCGCATTTCTCCCGAAATGACATACCGCGTTTATGACGAATTTAACGAAAACGACATAACAAAACAGCCGGACGGCAGTTTTATCGTAAGCGCGACATGGCCGGAGGATAGTTGGGTTTACGGCTTCATCCTCTCATACGGTGAATATGCCGAGGTTTTGGAACCGCTGCATTTGCGCGAAATAATAAAAGAAAAATCTCAAAAAATTTTACGAAAATATTTATAATATGACACGCTGTTGTCGTATTCGCCTGATATGCTGTCCGCGAAACAAAAAAAATTTTTCGGAGGAGAAATGTATGACTGAATCATTAAATGCACTTTGGGCGGATTGGAAAACTACGCGGAGCATTATTTCATGCTTCATCGACGAACTCAGCGATGCCGACCTCGACAAAATTTTGCCGCGAAAAGTCCTCAACACAATTCGCCTGCAAGCGTATGAATTAACTTTGTTCCAACGGGATATTGTTGATTCGTTAAGCACAGGCACAGTGGATTTCGGCACGGAATACATCTACGAAGTTTGGTCGAAAGACGCTCTCACAAAACGCATGGCGGAACTGGATGCCGCGCTCGAAAAAAAATTAGAAACCATGAACGGCACGGAAATCATTGATTATTACGGCGAAAAATACAACGTGCATCGAATCTTATCCATGCTGACGGGGCATGAAAATATGCACGTCGGCCAAATCATTGCATTTTGTTATGCAACGGGAATCAAAATTCCCGAAAGTATATCCGAGCCGATGGCTCTTGAAGGCTAATCCAAGTAAAACGGAGGTCAACATCCCATGCGAACCGTGATGAGCGCAATGTACAAGAAGAAAAGCGGCATTCCTGCTGATGTGCTGCCTATTTTTGAAAGCATTATTGTGAAATATGAAATACCGGGAAAGTCGAGTCTCGGGCCTGAATGCGATGCAGAATTTTTCAAAGCAATGGAGGAACATCTTACCCGCGAGCAGCGATTTAGGTTGTACGAGCAAGTCGGAGGATGTAAAGGCACAGGTGACGACAAAGTGCGTAAAGCCTTTGCGCAGGAACACGCCGCGTTGCCGCTTGCCGAAAGACTGGAGCTTTTTGCAAAAAAATTCAACAGGGACGGCAGGGTTTTGAATTCCGATAACACAATCACGGTCACATTTGCCTGTACGCACGGTTATTACAGATGTGCGTTGGCGGGAAAGCCGTTTAATCCGCCTGCGTCACTTGAGTCATATTTTGAACGTTGCGCAGGCGGTCGATTATATGAACTTGAAAAGGCACTGGGTATCAATCTGAAAATCAAATCGGTAGACATTTCACCGCTTGAAGAAAATCCCGCAAACCCCGTTGTATTCACATTTGAAGTGGTCTGAAAATTTTATATCACCCCGCACCGATTGCAATGATTCCCTGCAAAGGTTTGTATACGGATGTGTTTATATTTTCGCGCGAAACCTCGGTTCCGCCGATGTAAACGATTTTATACAGCTCGACATGATAGCCCATTTGCGACTCCAAAGTAACGCGGCGCACTCCGCGCGGTACGGCGGCGTCAACAACTTCGCGGTACGGCTCGGGCGGCAAAATTTCAACTTTCTTCGCCTCAAAACGCAGAGTGCGGTTTGCCGCGCGGGTTTCGTATCCGTGAATTTGTACATATAATCTGTTGTACTCAACACGGCTTGTAATTAAAACAGGACGTGTCGTTGTATTTTTGAATTTCAGGTCGAAATAATCGCCGGCAACCGTCGCGTCGAAGCCGACTTCAACATAACTCACCCGCGCAGAATGATTGTGCCGCTGAAGCACTGTCAGTTCGGCATGAAGCACTGCGTTGTAAAGTGTTGACACAACTTGGCACACGCCGCCGCCGACGTCTTCAACCGGCTGCCCGCGAACAAGAACAACCGCAGTTTCATAACCGCTGTCGGGCAAATTTGCCGCAATGATTGCTCCGGCGGAAAACGTCTCGCCGGGATAAATCACGCTGTTGTTAATTCGCTCGGCGGCGCGAGTTATATTGCGAACGCGAGGCTCGCCGCCGGAGCCGGCAATATACGTGCCGAAATTGCCCAAAACGGCAGGCGCGAAATCGAAATCGGCAGTGGTATGAGTCGGCGCGACAGCGAAAAATTCGAGCGCGACATCGCCGCTTTCAAGAGAGATTAAAATTGCTTGAGTGGCGGCTGCGGCGGTTTCCGTGTTGATGCCCGACCCGGTTCTTTCCGCCGAAACCGTGATTTGCCCTCTTGCGTCGGCAGAAAAAGAAGCGTTTATCGCCGGAGTGTCGAATTTTTTCGAAAGCCCGCCGATTATGCTTTCGAGCTTCTCCGCGTTAAAAATAAACCCCGGCGACTCGTTTAAATCGCGCCGAAAAAGTCGCGAAATACCGCGTCGCGGCGTTAATGCGGCGTCGATAAGCGGAGTAAAATCAAAACGCGCGCCGAAATCCGCAAAAGTGTATTGCGCCAAAACTTCGCCGTTTTTTAAATATCGAAGCTCTCGTGCTTCAAGCGGCACTTGAAAACGCTCGGCAAGAGCGGCTTCTGCCTCGGCGCGATTCATGCCGCCGACGGCAACATCATGTATGTAAACATTTGCGTTAATTGTGTCGGTTTCGTCGGAACATGCCGAAAAAATCAAAAATAACGCGACAAAACCCAAAAGCAGGTTCATATTTCGCAAAAAAAACGCCCCCTTCTATATATTTATAGAAAGGGGCGGCTGAAATTATTACAAGACTTGTTTAACACGTGAATCTAATTCTCATCCTATCGGGGGCTTGCCCCCGAACCCCCACCCGCTTTTTAAAAAAAGCGGGGCAAAAATTATCAAAAAATCGCGCGAAGCGCGATTTTTAAGAAAGTTTTTGTCAAACTTTTTCCAAAAAGTTTGCGGGGTTTGGGGCGAAGCCTCAAAATTGATTTTCGTGTAACTATTCGAATATTTTCTTAGCGGCACGTGCTTCGTGAAGGATTTTTTCAACATCAAGGGTCGTAAACTCGCCTTTTTCGTAAAGCGCACGCCCGCGCACGATTGTCATTTCAACATCGCGACCGCTTGCGGAATACGCGAGGTTCAACAGCGGGTCGTAGCACATTGTTTGGCGCGGCGTGTTGAAATCAAGCAAAATTACATCGGCATCGAAGCCTTCTTTTATTTGACCGCTTTCAGCCTCGCGGCCTTGGGCTTTCGCGCCGTTGACGGTGGCGGTTTTAAGCGTGTCACGCGCAGAAAGAATTGTGGGGTCGCCGGCAGCATATTTTTGCAAAAGCGACGCCATTTTCATTTCTTCAAAGAGGTCGTGGGAATTATTCGAGGCCATGCCGTCCGTTCCGAGGGCGACGTTTACGCCGGCCTGCATGAATTTTGCCACCGGCGCGAGTCCGCTTGCGAGTTTCAGGTTTGAAAGCGGATTATGCGCAACGGTTACACCCTTTTCGCGCAAAATTTCGATATCGTCGTCGGTTGCCCAAACGCCGTGCGCAGCAACGGTCGGCACATCGAAAACGCCGTGCTTGGCAAACATTTGCGCCGGTGTCGCACCGTATTTTTCAACGCAACCGTCGTGTTCCGTTTTTGTTTCGGAAAGATGCACATGCATCCGCATATTATTTTTTTGCGCGAACTCGACGGCACATTCCCATGTCGGCGATTGCGACGTGTAGCACCCGTGTATCGACGCCTCTATTTTTATGCGGCCGTCCTTCTTATCATATCCCGCCTCAAGCGCGCGCAAAGTTTGCTTGTACTCGTTGCAATTTTCAAAAATAAAATCGTCGCCGAAAGCAACAACGCCGTTTGAAATGTTTGCCAACATTCCGGCTTCGTCTGCCGCTCGCGCAACTTCATCCATGTGGCAATACATATCCGAAAACGCCACCGTCCCGGACGCAAGCATTTCCGCCATCGCAAGCTGTGTCCCGACGCGAACGAGCGCGGGCGTGAGTTTTGCTTCCGCCGGAATCAGATGATTAAACAGCCAGTCTTCCAATGCGCGGTCGTTGGCGAAACCGCGAAAAAGCGTCATACCGGCGTGGGTATGGCAATTGTACAGCCCCGGCATAAGAACTTTATGCGTACCGTCGATAACACGCGCCGCCGTACCCGCCGTGTCGAAGGTAATTTTTCCGTTGCGAATCCCCACATCCGACACAGTCGCGGCATCGGGAGTAACAACCGTTACGTTTTTGAACAAAATTTCCAATCTATTCACCTTCTTTGGGAAGTTCTTTGGGCATTTCTTTCGGTTGCGGAGTCATTTTGGGCGCGCGCACACCAACAACGTCCGATTTAAGCACGGGAATCCGAAGACTGCGATTCGTGCCGAACTCAACGATAAAGCAGTCGTCGCCGACGTCTGCAATTTGGCCGAAAAGTCCGCCGCTTGTTACGATGTTATCGCCGGTTGAAATTTGTGCCTGCATTTCCTTGACTTTTTTCTCGCGATTGCGCTGCGGACGAATCAAAAAGAACCACATTCCGCCGAAAACCACCGCCCAAAGTACAAGCACGCCCCATGTTCCGAAAAATCCGGGGGATTCCGGTTCCGGGACGTATGCAGGTGTTCCGGTTTCCGAAATAACTTGTTCGCCGCCGACGTTTTCGGTCGGGCCGCCGCCGGGAAACATGTCGTCTATTAAGTGTGTTGCGATTACCCATTCTGCCATTTTCAATCTCCTTTGGAAAAAATTTTCCTCCATTATATTGCCAAGCACTTGAAACAGCAACTTTTAACATTTTTGTAACAAAAACTTTACAAAATTGCAATGTTTTGATATTATTTGCGCAGGGGTGATTGGATTGCAAAAATACATAAAAATTTTTACTGCGTTTACACTGGCAACGGTTTTTGTTTTCGCGTCGTTTTTGTCGGCGGCGGCGAGTCCCGCCACTCGTGAGCGGCATCGTCAGCTTCAACAACAACACAGGGACGCGCAACGCGAACTTCAGGAGCAGCAGAATCTTTTGGGCAACACGCGCCACGAAATGTCGCAAGTTATGCTTGAAATGCAGGAACTCGACCGCCAACTCGCAGAAACCGCCGAAGCATTGGAAGGCATTGAGCTGTCGCTTCTTGATACGCAAATTCGTATAGCCGATGCGGAAGACGCTCTGCAAGCGGCGCGTGACGATTACGATTTGCAGTTCGAAACACTTCGGGCGCGAGTTCGCGTGATGCACGAAGAAGGTTCGCTCGCAATGCTCGACGTGCTTTTTCAGGCGGAAAACATCCGCGATTTTTTTGCGCGTTGGGAATTTATTCGTGTTGCGGCGCAGTTTGACCGCGATTTGCTCGACGGCATACAGGAAACCGAGCATCTGATTGAGTCGCATCTCGAAGATTTGGCGCGTTGGCGCATGATGGTTGAAACCCTGCTGTTTCAGTATTCGCGCACCCATGAAAATTTAGAATTTTTAATGCACGAGCGCACGGCGTGGTTTGAGCAATTGGCAGACGACGAAACCGCTTTGGAAGAGCTTTTGGCCATTGCCGAATACGAGGAACGCATGGCGGCGGCATCGTTTGAGCAAATCCAGACACAACTTCGCCGCGAAGAAGACGAACTGGCACGTGCTCGCGCCGCCGCCGCGCATAACGAGCGGCTTGCACAGCTTAACAATTTCGGCGGTCAATTCATGTGGCCGATTCCTTCCCACAGCAGAATTTCAAGCCAGTTCGGGATGCGCCATCACCCCATTTTGCGCCAAAACCGCCACCATTCCGGCATTGACGTCGGCGCACCCACAGGCACGCGCCTTTACGCCGCCGCCGACGGATATGTACGTTTTGCGGGTTGGAGCGGCGGCTACGGCAACACCGTGATTATCGACCACGGCGGCGGTTTCAGCACTCTTTACGCGCACAATTCCCGCAATCGCGTCGCATCCGGTCAATTCGTTACACGCGGCCAACACATCGCCGACGTCGGCTCAACCGGCATGTCAACCGGCCCGCACTTACACTTCGAAATTCGTATAAATAATCGCGCTGTTGACCCCATGAATTATTTTCCGCGATAGGCGGGATAAGAATCAATTTTCTCGGGGCTTCGCCCCGAACCCCACCCGCTTTTTGAAGGGTGGCGCGGGAAACGTTCGCTTCGCTCACTGCGCCCTTTAAAAGCGGGGCAAAAACTTTAATTATAGTGAATCAACTTGATTTGCGTCCCGTCGGCGTTAAGTGCATTGTGGTGAGCGACCGGTTGTTTTCGGGTGCTTTTCCCGAAAACGACAACGAGCGAACCATTTACAATGCATAGCCGACGGGACGCTCCTTAATTTGATTCACTATAAAATCGCGCTTCGCGCGATTTTTTTATAGCAACTTGGTTTTACGTGACCGCTTCTTTGAGAGAGTGTTGAAAAATAGCGTGAGCTGTGCCTGCATCGCAGGAAAATGACGGCTTCAAGTCATTTTTCGAGATGCGGCATATGCGAAAGCATAATTTTTCAACACTCTCTCCAAGGGAACGTTGCTGCAAAAGCGAAAATTTTTTCGCAAACACTTGACAGCAAAACATTGTTCGGTTATATTGTGTTCGAGCGAAGGGCGACACGCCCGGATGCTACACATAACGGAACGATGCTCGCTTTCTTGCGCATGTATACGCCCGGTCGGCAGTGCTTGGGGCAAAGTTTCGATTCGGACGTCCGAATTTTTTTCAATTCTCAAAAACAAAAAATCAAGCCACGACAGGCAGAATCGCACCGGAGGGCCGTATCCGGGATTCTGTTTGCCGTGGTTTTTAATGTCGGGAGCATATGACAGCAGCGCGAACGCACTTGAGAAGCCCGCTCAGGCAACGCGCAGAAGGGTGCGGGCGAAGTACGCCCGCCATTGCCCGCGATTTCCCGACTCGTCTTCCGCGCAAACGAAAACCCCCTCTTCCCGGTTGGGAGGAGGGGGTTTTTAACGCCGCTTACATATGCCCTCGGCGACCGAATCACTTTCTGGCTTCGAGGGAACGTGTCGCCACTGTCATATGTCCCCGGCGTCCGCCGTGCGCTTGGCGCACTAAACTTTGAAGAAGGAAACGAGTTGCTGCATGAGTTCTGCTTGGGATGTGAGTTCTTCGGAAGCGGCGGCGGTTTCTTCGCTGACGGCGGAGTTTGATTGAACGATTTGCGAAATTTGACCCAACCCGATAACAACTTGCGAAATAGCCTCGGCTTGCTCGCGGGAAGCGGTTGAAATCGCGGATACAACATCAAGAACCTTGTTTGCGTTTTCAACGATTGTATCAAGAGTTTCGGCGGTTGTGCGAGCGATTTCCGCGCCGGAATCAACCGTGCTGATTGATGTTCCGATAAGCGAGGTTGTTTCTGCGGCGGCTTCTTGCGAACGTGCCGCAAGCGAACGTACTTCTTCGGCAACAACGGCGAACCCTTTGCCGTGTTCGCCCGCGCGGGCGGCTTCAACGGCGGCATTAAGCGCGAGCAGGTTTGTTTGGAAAGCAATGTCCTGAATTGTGCGGATGATTTTCGAAATATTGTTTGATGCATCCTTGATTTCGTTCATCGCAACAAGGGTTTGCTGCATTGCTTCGTTACCCTCGCGAGCGTTTGACGTTGACATGCTTGAAAGCGAGTTTGCTTGGTTGGCGTTTTGTGCGTTTGCCTGCGTCTGTTGGTTAATCAGGTCGATTGATGCGTTAAGCTCCTGCACCGATGATGCCTGCTGTGACGCGCCGTTTGCCAAGTCCATCGCGCTTGTTGAAATTTGCTTCGCGCCGGAAAGAACTTGGTCGGACGCAGATGAAATTTCAGACATCGTTTTGTTAAGCGTGGCGGAAATATTATTGAGCGACTCTTTAATCGACGAGAAACTTCCCACATAATCGCGGGTAACGGAAATTGTTAAATTACCTGCGGCAAGGTGCGTAAGCACGGAAGAAATGTCCTTAATATACGCTTGCAGCGTGTTGATTGTGGTATTAACGGCGTTTTTAATGTCGAGGAAGTCGCCTTTGTAGTCGCCGTTTACGTTTTGGGTGAAGTCGCCTTGCGTGAGTTTGCTCATAACGTCGCGGATTTCAACAATCGGTGCGTCAACCGCTTCGGCAACCAAGTTAAGCCCCTGAATAAGCGTATACCAGTCGCCGCTGTATTTTGTTGCGTCAACGTGGAAGTGCATGTCGCCTTTGTTTGCGGCGGCGTCAATCATGGCATTTAATTCGGTGTTTACGGCGTTAAGATTTGAAGTTGTTGAGCGCATTGCGTTCGTCATAACCATTTTTTCGCCGACAAGGTCGGGAATATGCGGGTTGAAGTTACCGTTGTTGATTTCGTTCAGACCGCTGATAATCATGGCAACGTCTTTGCCGATTTGCTCAGGAATATTATTTACGCCTTCAACCATTTCTTTGAAGGAATTTCTGTACCTGCTTGCGTCGATACGATATCTGATATGACCCTCGGCGTTGTACTCGCGGTCGAGGGTGATTAAGTCATCAACGATATTGCGGATTGTGTCAATTAACGTGTAAACGTCGCCGGTTAATTCGCCGATTTCGTCGCGGGTTACGCGAGAGCGGTTGATGTTCATATTTAACTGACCGTCGGCAACCTGGCCGGTGAGTTTTACGAGGGCGGAAATGGGTTTTGTAATTGCGCCGGCAATCAGCAACGCCACAATAATCGCCAATGCTACAAGAATAAACATGATTACAACGACCATGATAATTGCCGCATTTGCCCGACCGGCGTTGATGACTACCGCATCATCCACAACGGCGGCGGCCATTGTTGCCATTTCGTCGGTTTGTTCAATAAGCGCGTTTACAATATCGCGACCGTCAAGGGTTGCATCAAACGCCGCTTGGTGGTTTCCCGCGCGGGAATGCGCCATTGCAGCCATGAGAACGTCGCGATACTGGTCAAATAAGTATCGCGCGCGCGAGCTTGCGTCGTAGCGTTCCTGCCGCCAAGCCGCAGTTTGACCCGGCTCGTTACGGGCACTTCTGTCGAAAGCGTCAAGCTGATACCAAATTTCGTCGCGCATAGCTTCGGCTTCGGCAAGCGCGTCGTCAAGCAACGCATTACGCTCGGAATAACTGAGCGGCGCAAACATAACAATATTTCCCACAATGCGGCGATACCCGCGAACATTCGACTGCACATTGCTTGCCGCAACTTGGCGCGCAACAGGCCCTTCGATAATTATAGTGTAATTTCCGATAATGGAACTCATTTGGAAAAGCGCAACCAAGCCCATGATAACTGCAAGCACGATTACCACGAAAAATCCCAACATCAGCTTTGAGCGGATTTTCATGTTTGACATTTTTGTTTCCTCCTTATATTTAGGTGACGCAGATTTAAGGTATATTTTGTGCGAAATTTCAGCAAATTACGGCATAACGGGCTGAATATCGCTCAAAACCCTTCAAACTATAACGGAATAGTTTATAAAAAGCAATACGCCCGCAAAAGAATTTTGGTGCGGCACACTTGTTAGATGTACGTAAATTTTCGGGGGCTTCGCCCCCGAACCCCCACCCGCTTTTTAAAAAAAGCGGGGCAAAAATTATCAAAAATCGCGCTTCGCGCGATTTTATAGTTTTTTGTCGAACTTTAAAGGGCGCAATGAGCGAAGCGAATGCTTCCCGCGCCACCCTTCCAAAAAAGTTCGTGGGGCGCGGGGCTTCGCCCCGCAATCCGTTCATCATATTTGACATGCTTTAGGCTCGGAATGTATACTTCACACATGGACAAAGAAAAATTTACACTTACTGCGTTTGCAAAAGTTTTAATCGGCGTCGCGATTGTGGGCGTTATTGTTTTGGCGCAAATTTTCCTTTGGCCGTGGTTGGGGTTCGGCAGCGAGCGCGAAATGGCACTTGTTGGTACGGGACGGGTTATTACATATGCTTTTGACGCCGGCGCGGCGTTTCATTCGGGCGATTCGCGCTTTTTTTACTTTGCAACAAGCAGCGGAATGCGCATGTTGGACTCAAACGAAGTTTTAATGTGGAGCGAAGCGTACAGTTTTAATCATCCGTGGCTTGCGGCTCGCGGCGATTTTGTTGCCGTCGGAGAAACTCGCGGCGGACGAAATATTCGCGTTTTTGACTCGGGCGGAGCGGTATTTTCCGTGTCCCTCGATACGCCGATTCAGTCATTTTGGATTAACGAATCGGGCTTTTTGTCCGTAATCGCGGAACATGACGGCGGATACATTGTGTATGTTTTTAACCGTTATCGCCCGACGCCGGCAGAACCGCTGTTTTCGTGGTCTGTATTTGACAATTTAATCATCCCCACCCACGCGGAAGTTTCCGCCGACGGGCGGTATATCGCAATCGGCGTAATGGATTTGAACTTTAATGTGCGCCACTCCGTGCAATTTCGCTACATGAGCCAGTGGGACGCATGGGGTACCGACCGCGGCTTGTTTGCCACAGAGGATTTCCCCGGGCAAATCATAACCGCCATGCGTTTTATGAACGGAAACAGGCTTGTTGTTTCAACAACGGCGCGAATCAGCGGGTTTCAGCTCGGTCCCGGTCATGCATCAAGCCGCCGAATTTGGGACATCCCCCTCGAAAACGAAAAAACCCACATAGAGTTCTACGACGGGACACATTTTGCATTCGCAACCGGCGCGCGCTTGCCCATGGCAACGGGAGAAGGCGACCCTGTAGGAACGGTGCGCATTTACGGCGCGAACGGAATTCCCACCGGAATGTTTGAACTCGGCAGACGCGCAACGCACTTGCGAATGGGGCGAAACGCCCTGATTGTCGGCGGCGACCGCAGCTTCCACGCCGTCAACCTTCGCGGCGACCTCTTGTGGGACCACACAACACTTTTCGACACCCTCGACGTTCTGTTTCTCGACGACACGAATACGATTCTCGTTGCCGGTTCAAACCAAGCCGAAATTTTCGAACGCCGACGCTTGCGCGAAGCCGATTTCCGCGAACCCGAACCGGATTTTGACTTCGATTTTGATTGGGATTTTGATTAAGACCTCGGGGTTGGGCTTCCGCCCCGAACCCCGAGAAACTTTTGAAAAAGTTTCATCAAAACTTTATAAAAAACCGCGCTTCGCGCGGTTTTTTTGCTTTCGGACTTCGCGGATTTTTAGCTTTACTGAAATCTAAAATCGCGCGAAGCGCGATTTTAATAAAGTTTTTGCCCCGCTTTTTTCAAAAAGCGGGTGGGGTTTGGGGCGAAGCCCCAACGGAAATAAAACTTTAAAAAAATTTAGCGTTGACTCGTCCCTTTTTGTCGAAAATGCGTAAAATTTCGCTTCCGTGTGCGAGGAGGGGAATTTTGTCGCGTTCCCGGCGGGGGATTTTTTCGTCGGTGAAATAGTCTTGCAGTTTTTTTGTGAAAAACTTTCCGTCGGCGTTTTTGAACGTAATTTTGTCGCCGGGGCGACGAGTACGCAAAAAAAGAGGGGAGGGGAGAGTGTCGGACGCCGTAAATGTTTTGCCGGTTTCAGGGATAAAAACGGGCGTCCCCTGCGACATTTCGTAGCAAAATCCCTCCTGCTCCGAATTTTTGTGAAAAACTAATTCGTCATATTCTTTGGCGACAATAATTCCGGGCAAATGCACCTCGCGTCCGGATTGCCCGGTCGCAAGCTCCAAAACAGCGACTACATGGGCTTGTGTAATGTCGGCTTCGTCGCCCCGCGCCCGCGAAATCGCCATGCGCGCAACCCGCCCGGAAATCGCGGGGTGCAGGGAGGCCAGTTTTTTTGTACATAAGCGGGAGTCGCCTGCGACGCAATTTGCAAAAGCCTCTTCCGCTGCGGTTTCGATAAAATCGGCGTCTGCGCGTAAAAGTTCTGCCGCCCGTGCAATTGCGATTCTCGCGTTGGGGTTAATTTCCGCTTCGATAGCGGGCAGAATTTTATTTCGCACACGATTTCGCGTGAAATCGTTGGAAAGATTGGTGGAATCCGTCAAAAACGGAACGTTTTTCAGATACTCCTCGATTTCAGCACGAGGTACATTCAGTAACGGGCGAATAATCCGCCCCCGCGCCGGCGGAATCCCGCCAAGTCCGCGAAGTCCCGCGCCTCGCGCGAGGTTCATCAAGACGGTTTCGGCGTTATCGTCAGCGTTATGCCCGACGGCGATTTTCTCCGCGCCGAAATCAATTCGCGCCCGGTCCAAAAATTCGTAGCGAAGAATCCGCGCGGCTTCCTCGATGCCTAGCTTCCGCTCCGCCGCAAATTTTCGCACGTTTGCTCGCTCAACCTTTAATTCTGCGCGGGCATTAAGGCATAAATTTCGCACGAATTGCTCGTCGCGTTCCGCCTCATCACCGCGCAAACCGTGGTTTACATGGGCGGCGAAAACTTCCGCGCCGGCTTCGCGCAACGCAAAAAAAAGCGCGACAGAATCCGCGCCCCCGCTGAGGCCAACCACGATTTTGTCGCCGCGATATTTTTCAAAAATAATCATGCGCCGCACCTTTATAGGAATTTTTTGCCGCTTTCGGGGGCTTCGCCCCCGCACCCCCACGAACTTTTTAAAAAAAGTTCGACAAAAACTCATAAAAATCGCGCAAAGCGCGATTTTTGATAAAGTTTTGATGAAACTTTTTCAAAAGTTTCTCGGGGTTCGGGGCGAAGCCCCGAGGTCTTAAAAAAATAAACTATACAGCATCAGCATTTGCGAGCATTAAGCGCAAGCGATTTTCCTGATTTATAATGCTCGCGCCGGGGTCGTAATCGAGGGTGACGATATTTGCGTCGGGGAAATTGTCCTTGATTTTGCGGCTCATGCCCTTTGCAACGATGTGATTCGGCAGGCATCCGAACGGCTGAACGGCAACAATGTTGTTTACGCCGATGTGAATAAGTTCGAGCATTTCGGCGGTAAGAAGCCAACCTTCGCCCATTTTTACGCCGTGGTCGATATAGCCTTCGCACATTTTTATTGTGTGCGAAAAGTCCGGCGGGGCTTCAAACGAGCCTTCTTTTTCGACGGCCCGAATCAGGACGCGCTGTTTTTTCAGAACGTAGTGCATAACGGCGCGAGAAAGGACATTTCGTGCGATTGAGCCGCCGTGTACGCGACATTCGTGAATCATGCTGTACAGGCGGTACATGGTAAATTCGAGCATTCCGGAGTTAATAACTTCCGCGCCCTGCCCGATAAGATACTCTTCGAGCCCGTTATTTCCGAGCGGCGAGTATTTTATATAAATTTCGCCGACGATGCCGACGCGCTTTTTTGTACGCGGGCTGCGCGGAATCGCAGCGAAATCGCGTAAAATGGCGTGGCAATTTGCCGCGACTTTTTTGTATTGCGAATGCCGCATCGAAGCAAATTGAGCAATCCATTTGTCAACAACTTTGCGCGATGCGCCGGCTTCCTGTTCATACGGAACGCACTGATTGTTAATGCGCATAAGCAAGTCGCTGTACACGAGACTTGTGAGAATTTTCAAAATTGAGCGTTTGCGAAAAAAAATCCCACCCTCGGCAGACGGGGTGGAAACATTAAAATAAGCCACAGGAATGTGACCGAAATTATTTTTGTGCAAAGCCTTGCGAAGCAGGCTCAGATAATTAGACGCGCGACAACCGCCGCCCGTTTGCGTAAGCAAAACGGCGGTTGTGTTGAGGTCGTATTCGCCGCTTTTAAGCGCGTCAATAATTTGACCTATCAGCAGCAAGGCGGGATAGCACGTATCGTTGTGAACGCTGCGCAAGCCTTCTTCGGCAATACCCGCATGATTTGTGCGGAGAAGAGCCGTTTTGTAGCCTTCCTCGCGAAAAACGCTTTCGATAAGCTGAAAATGAATTTCAAGCATCATCGGCACAAGAAGCGTGTGTGTTTCCTTCATTTCCCGTGTGAAATTTACTTGCGGTAAATTATGGTCGGTCAAAAGTAACAGCTCCCGGTTGCGGGCACGCGCCCTGAATTAAAACGGTATCGTGATACTTTGCGCGGTTTCGTCCCAGATGACTTCCGCGCCCATCATTTCGGAAACGAATCGGACGGGTACAAAGGTGCGCCCTTCGACGATTACGGGCGTTCCCATGTATTCGTCGCGAGAATACAGCGGCACGTCGATTCGGAGGGCGTGAGCTTCGCCGCCGTCCGATATAATGAAATACGCAGATTGCGTTTCTTCGCGCCAGTCAACTTCCGCGCCGAGCGTTTCGCCGATAAATCGGAACGGAACCATTGTTCGTCCGCCCGCAATAAACGGCGCGGCTTCGAGGAAAGTATCCCGCACAATTTCGCCGCAACCCAAATAAACGGATGCATGGCGGTCGTTTATGCGAAGGATGAGAACGTCGGGTTGGGACGGGGGCGGTTCGTATGTCCACCCCGGATACCCGTTGGAGAACGGCGGCGGTTCTTGCGTCAACGGCGGTTCAGTCGCGCCGGGTTCGGGCAGCTCTTGTACTGACGCTGCGGCAAGCCATGTACTTGCCGAAACGCGCTGCATACGATTGTCAAAGGCGTAAACCGTTACGTAGCGTTCGTCGCCGAAAAGCCCGTGCATCTCTATTGAAATTTCCGCGAAATTTTCATGCACGCTTGTCAAATAAAATCCGTCGAGGTAAATGTCAATTTTATCGGTGTTTGCACAAGCATCAAGCCATAAGCGCAAAAATTCGCCGTCATAGTCGCCTGATTCGATTGAAACGCGCGGAGGGGCGGCAAGCGTCAGGCGGCGACCGCCGGTTACGGGAATCACTCCGCCGAAATCCGTTCGCAATTCGTCAACGCTCGCGCCGAGAACAACGATGTTTCGCGAGTCCAAATTTCCGTTAAAGCCTGCTTGCGCCAGATATTGCAAGTGGTACACGGTGTCGATGTCCCAGTTCATTATATTTGTTTGCACGACATCGATGGCAAGCCCGTCCGACGATGCGAGAATCGAGCGCATGTTTTTTTGCGCGTCGCGAATGTCGCGAATGCCCGACATTGAATAGCTCGGCGTCGGCCCGTGGGCAAGCCCCTGAAGCGCGTCCATCACGACGAAATCCGACGGGCGAATCATGTAATAATCCGCGATGAATCGGTGCAAATCCATAACGCCGTGCGGAACGCCGAAGCGGTGGTTGTCGCCGGGAGTGTTGCTGTAGATGTTTGCGGGCGTCATTCCGATTCCGATGTTTTTTACCGCGCCGGTTGTCACCGTTTCCCAGTGATTTTTGAGGGTCGGGATGTTTATTACGGCGTTGGCTTCGAAGAAAAGGCGATTGAGATAGTATGCATCGCGGAAAAGCGGATTTTCCGGCTCGACGCGAACGATATACGGCGAGTCAAATTCGCGCCACCCGCCGGAAACTTGGTCGAGGGCGAGAATGTCATCGATTTCGGGAATGTGTTCGAGGGTGTAGTTGAGCCGCCGGAAAACATCTTCCGTCGGGGAATGCGCAGGGCCTTCAATTATATAGATGCGGCCGGTCGGGTTCAGCTCGCGAACCATTTGCGCAACCGCGCGGGTAACGCGATAGTCGGTGGAGTTGCCGTTTACTTCCGGCGGAAGCCAACGACCCTGCCATCCCGGAAGCGTGTTGCATCGCGCTGTTACGAGGTTCGGCTTTAAAATAACGGTGTCGCCGTCGCTTACGATACTTTCAAGCCCGCCCGCAAGAGCCACCGCTTCACGAACAAGAGCGGATACGTCCGCAAAGGTTAAATCCTCCGCCCGCGCGACCTCGTGCGCATGTACGATTGAAACAACGGAGTCCGATTCGCGGCGGAAGTAATCGCCGAAGGGCGAAGGCTCGAAATTGCGATGCACTTGTTGTTGCCCCGGCGGAGTGGGGGAGGCGGATGTGCGTCCGGAAGTAAGATTCGCGGAATTCGCCACCGTTACAAGACCTCCCGCAATAAACAGTGTAACCAATAGTCCGTATATAATTTTTTTCATATTTTATTTCCCCTTTGCTTCTTTTTATATCACAACGGCAACGCCGGCGCAAATTGCGGAAAAATTCTTGACAAAAAACTTGCCGAAAGATAAATATACCGAACGCACTTTACGTGCGAAAATTTGAGAGGAGAAATAAAATGAAGAAATTTTCAGCACTTTTACTTATGGTGGCACTGATGGCGATACCCGTTTTTGCGGAGGATGCAATTGGCGTTTCGATTAACGGCGAACCCGTTGTTTTCGACGGGCAAGGCCCGGTGACCGTTGACGGCAGAACGCTTGTTCCGGTTCGCGGAGTGTTTGAGCATTTGGGTTTTGACGTATCGTGGGACGACGATTCGCAAAGCGCGATTTTATACCGCGCGGATTTTTATGTAACCATCCCGATTGGCGACGACACATTTACCGTAAACGGTCAAAGTTTCGCGCTTGATGTTCCCGCGCAAACAATCGGCGGCAGAACAATGATTCCGCTTCGCGCGGTTTTGCAAAGCGTGGGCTACAGCCTCGAGTGGGATGATGCGACAAATACCGTTCTGATTAGCTCCGGTGTGATTGCTGTGCTTGATGTGCCGTCTGTTCTCGTTCCGATGCCCGGAAATATTGAGCCGCCGGAAACCGAGATTACAGCCTGCTTTGGTGAGTCGTCCGAAGGCGAGTTTGTATCTTGTTTTGTCGAGCCGGCATCCGGAGTTATTCATCTCGCCGAAACAAATGTAACCGGCGCGGCGGCAATTCCGATTGCTTACGATGTGTACAGGCAATTTTTGGAGTTGCTGCGCGATGGTTTTGACGCGGATTTTGAAAGGATTACGGAAATGGATGTGTCATTCAACATGCACACGACCGCCGTTTATATTGACGACTTTCCGTTTATGGGCTTACTTATCGAAGAACTCGGAAACATGCGACAAAACAGAAGCGGCGACCTTGTTCGCATGGCTGTGACCACATACGCGAACGTGCTTTTGGATGTGTTCGTAATTACTGAATCGCTGTCGCTTTTAATGGAAAAATATATAGAAATGTACGATGGCGAAGTTCTGTTTGCACACATGGTTGAAGATGGTCGAGTATTGGACGAAGAGTGGTACGAGGTTTTTTCAATGGGAGTTGATATTCCGACAATTGAAATCGAATCAATCAGTTCTGCCGAAATTTCTCGCGTCAACGACGAAATATGGGTTGAGATTGCCCTTAACACAAGCGATGCTATAGATTTCGCATCGAATGATGCAGCAGAACTTTCCGATTTCGCTATCTCTGAATTGCAGTACGCACTCGACCTTGTACTCGGCCCCGACACGAACTCAAATGTCGATTTCGCGTTTACGACTTTTAAAGTTGTGTTGGACAGCGACGGCATCCTTTTGTATATGAGCTTGATTACGGACATGGTTTTGTCAATGGAGTTGGATATTGGTGAAGGTAAAACCGCTAACCTGACAGCATATGCCTCAGTCCGTTTCAGTTATACTTTCAACTACATCGGCTTTGCGGAAATTGATATGCCGAGCATAGCTGTGTAGCAAATTTTCCGCACTGGAATCAAAATTGCCGTAATGCCTGCGTTTCCGAAAACAAAAACCCCCTATCGGTAGCCGGTTGGTTACCGATAGGGGGTTTTTTTTATTGCGACACGCCTCGGGGTTACGTCCGAAAATTTCAAAATCGCGCATCGCGCGATTTTTAGTTTTTGCCCCGCTTTTTTCAAAAAGCGGGTGGGGTTCGGGGGCGATGCCCCCGAAAATTTTTATTTAACAAAAAAAACCATCACTCAAGCAAATCTCGACCCGTTGTAAAATTTCGAAAACTCTCTTCCATCTCATCGAATTTATCGTTCAAAATTGCAAAATCGTTGCCGTCGATGAGTTTTACATATTTGCCCATAAATGCATTGTAATCTTGCATGAACCGGTGTAAAAATCGCCGCTGAGAACTTAACGAGCGCGTAAAGTCGATAAGCTGCCTGTCGGCGTCAAATTGCATTGAATGTGCTTGCCGTTTGGCCTCGTTAATAATGCCGTCGGCGGTGGCCTGCGCGGCCTTTGCGGAATTTTCGGCTTCGTGAATAATGCTGTCGGCGGTTTTTTGGGCGTGTTGCAAAATTTCGTTTGCGTGGGCTTGCGCGTTGATGATTGCGTTTTTGATTAAAGTTTCGCGTTCGCGATACTCTCTCAATATTTGCTCGGTGGAGTCTACGTAATCATCTACGGTTTCGGGGTCGTAACCCTTTTTTACGTAATTAAATTTGTCAGGCATTCGGTTTCTCCCTTGCTGAAAAGTGCCTAATTATAACACCCGCAGACAGTATTTCAACCGCCGCCTTTGCGCCGAACCCGCCGAACAACCTCATGTGCGATATTGCTTTGCAACGCGAGCAACAAGCCGCCGTACACAAAAATCCCGCCCGCAATCGGCACGAAAATAAGCAACAGCCCGTACCAAGAGCTTGTTGTGTACATAAGCGGCAGAGCATTCGCCGCAAAATAAACAACAACGCCCATAGCTCCGGCGGCAAAAATAATTTTTGCAAGTTCGTCGGAGTATGTTTTTATTCCGGTGCTGCCGATTTTTTTTCGCAAAAGCGCAAACAGCAGGCAAACAAGAATGATTCCGGAAATCGAGCCGGAAAGAGCTAATCCCGCTACGCCCATGGGGGATACGAATAAAAAATTAAACACAACGGATGCTGCCACAGAAATAACGCCGGCAGCAGCGGGGCTTTTTGTATTTTGCATAGCGTGAAACGCGCGAAGAAGCAAGGGTGTAATGCTTGCGGCAACAAGAATCGGCGCGTACATTTGCAGTGCGCCGGCGGTTATGAGAGTGTCTTCGGCGGTGAACGCGCCGCGATAAAGCAAAATTCGAACGCCGGGTGCGGCCAAAATAAATACGCCGATGCTTACGGGCAACATCAGCGCGAAAATATATACAACTCCCTGCGCAAGAGTTGCTTTCAGAGTGTCGGTGTCGCCGTCTGCCGCCATTTTTGACATGCGCGGAAAAAGCACCACAGAAAAAACCGTACCCATCAGCAACGTGAACAAAAATGTGATTTTCGCGGCGTAGTACAGATGAGATACAGAACCCGCTCCGATGGTTGCGGCAAAATTTCGGGCGATAATAATATTCAGTTGTGTTGCCGCAGAAGAAAGAAAAATCGGACCCGCAAGCACCGAAAGTTGTTGCAGGGCAGGGGAGCGCAAATCAAGATACGGCTTGTAAGTAAAGCCGTGCCGCTTGCAAGCTGCGGCAAGCACAATCGTCCCGATTGCGGTACCCGCCGCCGGTGCAACAGCAATCCAAATATCGAATCCCGTAACCGCCCCGAGAATAATTCCCGCAATTACAACGACGTTTCGCCACAGGCTGCGCATCCCGTTCGCGAAGAATGAGCCTTCGATTTCGAGCCGCGCACCGAAAACATCCGCAAGAAGCATAAACACCGCCGTCCACACCATGTAGCGCAAAAAAAACGACGCAGTTTCAAAAGTTTCCGGCTCGATGCGAAAGGCGAAAAGTCGCACAAGCGCACCGGGAAAAATCGTAAACACAATCGAAAAAACGAACCCCGCAATTAAAAGGCAAGTCATAATATTGCGGGTGAATTTTACTTTTTCTTCCACGCGATAGTACATGGGTATGTAGCCTCCCGCCACCGACGCGCTTACGAGAACAAGCAATATATCCGGAATGGAAAATGCCAAAATAAAAGCGTCGGAAACCGTACCCGCACCAAAAAAAGCCGCAAGAACAACTTCGCGGGCAAATCCGGATATTTTTGCAAGAAGAATCGCCGCGCTTAATATTGCGGCAGATTTAAACAATGTGGGCCTCTTCATGGCATACCTGTTAATTTTTTGTACACGCGCTTGAGAAAAGGCAGTGCAGTCGGCGGAATCATTCGCTTAATGCAGGATTTAATCGACGTTTTTTTCTTGTACGCCGGGCCGCTGAAAATTATTTCGCCGTCCGCATCGATATCGCGATATGCTGAATCGCGCAAACTCGGGCGAGGGGAGGGGGCGCGCAAATTGACATTTTTGAACGCGGCGTTCTCGAAAGAACTTTTGACGATTTCAAAACGGTCGCGCACTTTGCTGAAAAATTTTTCGCCTTTTTCGGTGTTAAGCGTCACGACGGAAACCCCGCGAGTGTCCGCAAATTCCGGATGAAAATGTTCCAGCCCCCAAAAATCGCCCAATGTAATATCGCCGACGCGCTGCGGTGAAGCATAGGGGCAAACATAGCAAGACTCGCGCTGTGTGCGCTTTTGCAAAAAAGCGTTGTAATAAGCGTCTTCTGAAAAAACAGTTTTTGTCGCCGTTTTTATCTTAACAATGCCGTGACCGTGCGCGTCCTTGCTGCGAAAATTGAAATAAGTAATTTTGTCACCGAGCTTTTTCTCCGACCGCGCCAAATTTTTTTTAAACAGCAACGGAGACGGAACGCCGTGACAAATCAAGTCTGCCGTAAGCAAGTTTTCGCGATTTTCGCCGAGATATGCATACAATCCCGCAATTTGACACGGGCAACCTGTGTAAAAAACCGTTTTGCCGGCGTTCAGCAGCGATTTCGCCTGAGCAAATGTATCGCCGGTGTCGCTTTGTACATATTTTGAACTTTGGCATTTCTCAATATCGCCGGAATCGGTGATGCAAATGTGCCGCGCAGTAAAATTTTCGTCAAATGCACACCCGAAAACTGCACCGCCCGTTGAAATCACCATATCGGCAATTCCCGCAAACACGCCGCCGGAAGCACTTTTTTTTAAAATGTCGTCATTTTTGTATCTCGCGCCGATTACTTTGTTGTTGCGAGCAAGGCCGATGTCGCAATCCCCGGTTTCAATCGGGGGGGCAACAGCATTGCCGGCGGTTTCGGGTGCGGGAGAATTTGCGGGGCAACGTTCCGCGCAAAGCCCGCAATCTGTGCAACGTGTTGCGTCGATTTTCGCAACAAGAAAGCCTTCATCGTCGCTTATTGATTCGATGCAATTCGCGGGGCAAAGCAAGCGACACGCGCCGCAACCCGTGCAATTAAAGCGAACGCCTTTGATAACCTCGGCGGCCGGGCGGGAAATCGCGGATACCCTCACTTCGCCCTTCAACGTGTTTTCCGGCGAAACCCGAACCGGCTGTGAGTTCGCTATGCCCGAAAATACTTTGCGCAAAAATTCATCAACGCGCTCGCGCTCGCGCGCCAGAATTTCATTTACGTGAGCGAAATCCGTGGGGCGATTCAGTATGCTTAAATCGGCGGCGTCCGAAATCATCCGATGTTCCGCGCCCGAAAGTCGCAAAAGGCTTAAAATTCGCCCGGGATTGTTTTTCGCAAATACAATAAACTCGGTGTTCAGATTCAGGGAAAAAGCGGTTCCGTGAAACGAATCCGTCAACACATATTTTGCGTTGTCGATGAGCGTTACGAATTCAAAATATGTCGGAATAATTTCGGCTTTGCCGGGTAAAAGCGCGTGAACTAATTTTGTGCATAATCGAACAATTTGCAGTCCCGTTTTTTTTGAAAGTTTTTTTGCAAAATCATCAAGTTTTTTGTTTCGAGCCAATGTAAAAATCAAAATGTAATCAGTTCTGCGCTTCGGCGATGCGTATTTTCGCCAGAATGTCGGCGGCATCGCAAGGGTCGGGTCAACGAGTTGCGTAACGTTGTGATAATTGTAGCGATTTTTTAAAATCTCGACGCCGGTATCTTCGCGAACGGAAATGTGTTCGAATTGATGCAGCATGTTTTTTGTTTCGCTGACGAAATTTTCATCCGGGATTTCTTTGCCGAAGCTCGAAGAAAATGAAAATTTGCGTTCCGTCTCGGGAACGAAACCTAAAAATCGCGCATCCGGAAGCATTTGCCGAACGCAATCCGGATTCCATATTTGGTCGCTGCCGACGCAGTAGATATCCGCATCCGATTCAAATTTTGCAAAATCAGTAATATATTTTTTTTCGCTCAAATTTAAATTTTTTTTAAAATCGCAAAAATTGCGCAAAAAACGTTTCAACGTTATGCGCAGCAAGAATTTTTTTATCGGATTTTTTGTGTCTTTCGCAAAATCAGCCGGAGAAGTATTTTGTACATAGTTAAATAATTCGGCTTCATCGGCGTATTCTTCAAGTTTTTTTTGCGTGGCAAAAGCCTGCAACACAGAACCGTAATTTTCGATGCCGATGATTGTCATAACAGAAACTTTCATAAAACTCATCCTCGTTTTCGTTCGGATAAAAATTCCTGAATTTTCATTGCAAGCCAATAAGGCAATACCAACCTGTGCCTCAAAAGTAAAACCAAAAATTTTAATCTGCGCGAAAGATGTTTCAGCGAAACATTTTTGAAAGCCGAATAATACGCATCGTGCATAAATGCTTTGTTTATGCCGTTTATTCGCTGAATCAGCGTATACGGAGAATTTTTTAATACGTACGTTAAGTTTACTGCAACCTGAAAAATATAAACCGCCCATACATTATAAATTTCTTTTTCATTTGGATAGTGGCGGTCGGTGAAAATCCGGACTTCCTCAAGAAATTTTAAACATGAATCAAAAATTGCTTCGTTGTAACGTTTGGTGATTTGTGATTCGTGCATCCTGTAATGATAAAACGCGCCTTTGCATAAAATCACGCTTTTCGCTTCCTGAAAAGCGTACAAATTAAACAGCGAATCTTCAGAAATAATAATTTCACTTGAAAACCGGATATTGCCGATAAAATCTTTCCGATATATTTTGCCCCACGGCATACCCAAGTCCGCAGATTCCCCAAAGCCGCGAATGCTCGTCGTTACCAAACGGTTTTTGAATAATTCGAACTTGTCGTTGTGTTCAAGTTTGTGCTTGTGCAATTTATCAAAATCAAAAGTTACTTTGAGTCCGCTTGAATATTCGTTGACGTATCCGCACGCAACTATGTCGGCGGAGTCCGACAGCTTCATCATTGCTTCAATCATTTGCGGATTTATCCAATCGTCGCTGTCCGCAAACATAATCCGGTCCCCGGATGCGGCTTCAATTCCGATATTTCTTGCAACGGACGCCCCCTTGTTTTCCTGAAAAAAATATTTAATTTTCGAAGGGTGTTCCTGTTGATATTTTTCGCATATTTCGCCGCTTTTATCGGGGCTTCCGTCATTTACGAGAATAATTTCAATGTTCGGATATGTTTGGGCGAGCAAACTGTTTACGCATTGCGCAAGATACTTTTCGGCTTTATAAACAGGCACGATAACAGATACTTTCATGCGCAACCTCCCGTTAAAAAAATGCGGTATACGGCAAAATGCCGTCCCACCAAGGACGGAAAATTAAAGTAATGTAAAAATGAAATATGCCGAGCGCGATTACAAATGCATAAATTATGTGCCTGTTTCTTACGTTTTGAATGCACATAATTGTTTGAGGAATCAAAAGCAGCAACCAAACCTCAAAATATTCAACAATTCTGTGAAAAATAAGTGCATGAACAGTCATAACTGCCATAAAAAAGCAAATTACCATAGCAAAAACATAAAAATGTGACCTCGTGCGAAAATCGTCGTTTTCCATAAAGCCCAAATATTGCACGGCAGATTTCACATTTTTTATATATTTGCTTTCCTGTTCTGCGGTGATTCTTGTTCGATACATAACTGCGGCGGCAAAAGTTACAATAATGAAATAAACTGCGGCATACATTTGCGACGCAATAAGGGTTGTGCGGTCGAAAACGCTGCCCAAATAAAGCCCGACACGCGGGTGAAGTTCGGCAGCAAAGCCGAAAATCGCTGACGCATTAAGATAAATTACAACCGCAATCAGCGCAGACAAAACATATGTCAGTTTAGAAAATTTCACTCTTCTGAACAAAACCAACGGCAGCACCACAACGGCAGCGAAATGGAATGTACTCGCCAAAAAAACAAACACACAAAACCATAAATCTTTGCGCTTTTTCAGAAATTCGTAACCGATTAAAATAATTGCAATCGCAATAGCCTGCCGCATCATGTTCATGTAAAGGAAAAAAAATCGCATCGAAATAAACAAAAACGTGCTCAGCACAACATCTTGGGAATTTAAATAAACAAATCGACCTGCCGCCGCAAAAATAATTATGCTGCTCACGATAATAAGAATTTGAGGGTCGGATGAAATAAAGCCCAACGCCCTGCTGAACAGCACAAATCCGCCTTCTAAGCGCGATTCTGCGCCGGCGTTTATTGCAAGAAAGTGTCGCGAAAAATACATCGTGTCGATGCCGACGGTTGGCGCGCGAACCGCCGATAAAATCAGCATTGCGCCCCACATGATAAGCATATATGTTTTTTTCGCGGAGTCTGATTCATTTGCTTTGAGCAAATAACCCAATCCGAGTGAAGCAAACAACAAAATCGAATATATAATCATTCAGCGTCACCTGTTCTTGGGATTAAATCGCGCAAAAAATTTCAAAAATATTATGAACAGCGAATGCGGAAGCCGCGAAAAAATTACCGCCGCTCGCACTTTAAATCGCACACCATGCAGTAAACCCCGGCGATATTCCTTTATTTTTTTGTGCAACAAACGCCGAGTTTCGTCTGCATTTTTCATCGGCAATGTTGACAGCAGGAGATGAAAACACACCGATACAATTCTTGACCGAGCAGGTTTGCAAAGGCTTTGCTCTTTGTCGGATACGAAGTGATATATTTCTTCCGCAAAATATAAGTAATCCAACTTTGATTCGTTAAAAACGCCCGCACTGATACTGTCATCCCGCTGAAAATAGTAATATTTATTCACCTTACAATACACAATTTTTTTCGATGCATAAAATAATTTATAAATTGTACCCATATCTTCATATTTTTTTCCGACGGGGAAGCGAATATCTTGAAAAATTTTGGCTTTATACAGCTTCGCCCATGCGGATGTGTCAAATTCCGTTTGCAGCAGCAACAGGCGCAAAGCCTGCACGGAGTCCATAACTAAAGGCATTAAAGACTCCCGGCGGGAATATTTGCGCGACAAAGTTTTGCCGTTTTCCCACACATAAACAGGGTTGCATACAGATATATCGCCGTCCGCGCGGGCGAGAATCTCGATACAATCCGGCGACAACCAATCGTCGCTGTCAACAAACGTAATATACGAACCCGTTGCGATTTCAAGCCCTGAATTTCTCGCGGCACTGAGCCCGGCATTTTCTTGGTGAATGACGATAATTCGATTGTCAATGCCCGCGTATTCGTCGCAAATTTTGCCGGAATTATCGGTTGAACCGTCGTTTACCAAAATAATTTCCAGTCGCGTATACGTTTGGCTCGTGACGCTGTTAAGGCATCGTTGCAAAAAATTTTCGACATTGTACACGGGAATTATTACGCTGATTAAATCCATAACGTACCTTCTTTTTTTGCGTGCAGGTATTCTTTTGCGAACTGCTTGTTTTCCTCAGAATCCCGCGACCACGGGCCGTTCAGCATTGTGTCCGTCCGTAAAAAAAAATCCGGACGAATTTGAGAAAAACTAAAATAATTAAGCGCGGCAATTTTTATTTCCGCGCCGGGAAAAAATTCTTGCAACGCTTTTTTTGCCGCCAAAACAGTGTTGCCGGTGTCAACAGAATCATCCGTCAGCAGAATGCGGTTAATATTGGGCAGCTCGTCCCACGCGGCGCGGTTAAATCGAACATCGCGGTCGGCGTTCCGCTTATGATAATCGGAGCCGACCTCCGCGCTGCGCAATTTTTTTTTAATTCCGGCCGGAATAAGAAATAAAAACGGAGAAATCAGCGTTTTTATTTTGCCGGATTTTCTCGACGCCTGTATTTCAAGAAGCGGCACTTGAAAATGTTGCGCCATCGTGTGTCCGATTTTAAAAGCTCCGCGCGCAACGAAAACCACCGCATCCGGTCGGCCCCAACTTTCCGCCGCCATATTTGCCAAAATTAAGCTGTCGCGCTCAACGTCTTTTCCGGAAAGCTCGATATAATCCACCAAAGTCTCCTTTCCGAAGCATTCTTACTGCTCGGACGAATTTCGTGATTGTGTGCGGATATGTTCTGATTCGGGCGGTTACTCGGGTTGCGTGCGAAAGATTTTTTAAAAATTGCTCGGGCGTTTCAAACGGCAACAACCATGCGTAATTTCTGCCGATTTCAAAAAAAGTGTGCGCGTCGCTCCCGACGACTTTTTGCCGATTAAATTTTTCGCATATTTCTTCCTGAACGCGGTCGAATTCGATTTTGCGATTTCTTCCGTTGCTGCATTCAATCATATGGACATCTTCCGCGACGGAACTTATATTCGACAAAACAGTTTTTGCCCGCGTCGGGTCGAAGGGATGCGGTATACATACCAATCCCCCCTGCTTTTTGATTGCCCGAACCGTTTCTTCGGGGGACAAACCGGGGGGGATTACATTTTTCAAAAACAATCCGATTATTTCACCTTGCGAGGTCATAATTTCTTCGCCGATAATTACTTTGACGCCGTGTTTTGCAAAAAACGGCTCGTATTTGACCGCGCCGCACAGGGAATTATGGTCGGTTATCGCGATGCATTTAATCCCTTTTATTTTGCACATCAGCAACAGCGGAATTTTTGCAAGCAGGCTGTCGGGCGAATAAATTGTATGCACATGCAATTCCGTTTTCCAACGCATTACACCGCTCCGACTTTATTCAGCACAACAGGCACGGTTTTGAAAATTATTTTTACGTCCAGTCCGAGAGATGCGTTTTCCACGTAAAACAGTTCAAGATTTACTCTCTCCTCGTATGTAGTTCGGCTTCGACCGTTTACCTGCCAATATCCCGTCAGGCCCGGCTTCGCGCTCAGAAAGCGATATTTGTGAACCCCGTAATATTCCAATTCATCTTCAACAACGGGTCGCGGCCCGACGATGCTTAAATCGCCGCGCAAAATGTTAAATAACTGCGGCAACTCGTCCAAGCTGGATTTTCTCAAAAAACTGCCGAGTTTTGTAATTCGCGGGTCGTTGCTTAATTTATAATTTGTTGCAAATTCGGCTTGTTGCTCCGCTGTGAAGGGTATTTTGTCGGCATCCCGAACCATCGTGCGAAATTTATGAAGCACGAACGGTTTTCCGTCCTTGCCGATTCTCTTATGATGAAAAAAAGCCGGCCCTTTAGAATCAAGCCTGACCGCGACGGCGATAACCGCAAACACCAACGACAATGAAATAATCGCCGCCAATGAAAGCACAATATCCATTGCTCTTTTCACGAAGCGGTAAAAAAGTCGGCTTTCTTGCGTTTCTTCCGTCCACTCCGCCACGAAAACCTGAACGGTACTTTCCGCCGCTTCCGCTTCTTTTTTTGCCGTTATCATCAGAAATCCCCCTGTTGTCATACTGTCGAAAATGCGGATTCACATTATCAACGCGAATCAAGAGTTCAGAATAACGCCTCGCCGTAAATGCCTTGTGGCGAGCGACCGGTTGTTTTGCGAAGCAAAACGACATCGAGCGAGCCGTTTACGATAGCGAACGCCATTGAGAACCGTGAAGACGAGGCGGGAAACGCAGGCTTCTGCGCGTTTTCCGACGAAGTCTGAACGGGCTTCTCAAGTGCGTTCGCGACAAGGCATAGGCGAGGCGTTATTTCCTACCCTTGATTCGCGTTATCAGATAAAATCCAGATTGAAGGTAATCAGCTTTGAAAGCTCATCGTTGCTGAGCTTTTTTTTAAGGACTTTGTATGCAATATCCAAGTTTGGTTTGCGATTTTCGGTATTATGCGCATCGCTGCCGAAAACAACAGGGTAATCGTCCCGGATTAACGAAAGAACAAATTTTAAATTTCTGCGAGATTGTAACGATTCGCTGTTAATTTGGAACGCGGCTTTCGGTATTGCCAAAACATCTGATATGTTGCCCGGGGAATACCAATCCAAGTAGCGTTCGATATGCGCCAACACAGGCGTGAGATTGTATGTGTACGTAATATTGTAAATTTCCTCGACCATCCAATCCTTGAACGGCGTGTACGGCAATTCCAATAAAATTTTTCCGCCGACGGCAAGCGCGGGAAGTTCATTATTTTCGGCTAAGCCTCTTTCGATGCTTACTTCCGCTCCGAGAAAAACACCCGAATTCGCAGGCAATGAATCAAAGGCGCGTTGCCGCCGTTGCAAAAAACTCTGCACCGATTCCCTGTGCGCCATGAAATGCGGCGTGGCAAATACGCGCTCAACACCGGTGTCACGGCTCATTTGAAGCATTTGCGCACATTGTGCGATGTCTTTCGCTCCGTCGTCCGTGTTCGGAAGTATATGGGTATGATAGTCGTTTATAAACATAGGTTATCACTCGTAATATTTTGTGTACTTGTACTTGCCTTGGTTTTGATTTTCCTTTACGGCATTAAAAACCAATCCCAAAATATTTGTACCGGAGAACTCAAGTTTTGATATTGCTTTTGTCAGCTCGTTGTATGTGCTTTCTCTGTGGCGAGCGATGATAACCGCGCCGGCAGTTTTTCCGGAAAGCACCATTGCGTCGGAAACAAGATTAACCGGCGGAGTGTCGATGAAAATATATTCGTAGCGGTCGCTGAGGCACTGCAATAAATCCACCATTCTGTCCGAACCGAGAAGCTCCGACGGGTTCGGCGGAACGGAACCGGATGTCATAACGTCCAGGTTCGGATAAATATCCGCTTTGATGACTTCCGCCAAATCCCCAAAACCGCCCAAAACCGTAGACAATCCCTTAACATTATTGCACTTAAAAATTTGATACTGGGTGGGTTTGCGCAAATCCGCATCTATGAGAATAGCCTTAGCGTTTGTATTTTCCATTGTTTGCGCCATGGCAATCGCCAAGTTTGCGCAGGTGACGGATTTTCCTTCCGCAGACAACGGGCTTGTTACAACCACGGATTTATTTTCCTTCGTTGACAGCGAGAACATTAAATTTGTGCGCAACGTTTTATAAGCCTCTGTGATTTGAAAAGGCATGTCCGGCAAAAGCGATTGAAACTGTCGAGGCGTTTTCATTGCGAGTACCCCCTTTTGGATGAAGACTTGAAATCGGGGATTTCCGCCAAAACCGGAATTTTATAGCGTTTCAGCAAGCCCTCTTCGTCTTTGATTCGGTCGTCCAGAAAATGCACGACCAACACAACCAACGTTGTAAAAGCAATGCCCAACAGCGCACCGACCGCGCTGTTAAACAGCACTCTCGGCGATGAAGGCGCACCGGCAGGCCGTGCCTCGCCGATTACTTCAACCGAACCCGCACCGACAACGCGCATAATAATTTCCGGCGCGATTTCCGTCATGGCATTACAAATACGCGCCGATAATTCCGGCGAGCCGGTTTGCGCCTGAATCAGCAAAACTTCGGTGTTGTTCACGGAACTCATGCTAATCATGCCGCGCAACGACGCCAAGCTGAGCCGTGCGTCATCGCCGTACCCGATTACGTTCATATATCGTCGCAGGTACGGCAGCCCGAATTCCGCAACAAGTTTATCCGCCAATTCTTCCATCACAACGTCGTTTTGCAAAATTACGATGTACGTGTTGACCAAACGTTGCGCGGCGTTTATATCGGCAAGATGCACGGTGTTTCCCAACGGCGAATCCGGCGAATTGTTGACATGCAAATGCACCGCCGACCGGTACATCGGCGGAATAAAATTTTCGGAAACAAAATAAGCGGCGGAAAACCCTAAAACGCCCGCAATCACAATCATCCATGCGCGTTTCAGTAATACGCCGAAAATTTCTTTTAAATCAAACTCAGAATTTACCTGCATGATTTTCGCCGGTCGCCGAGCGTACAAATTAAACGCCCGCGTTCCCTTCTTCGAGTTTTCACACTTATTCCTCCGGATTCATATTTCGCATCTCCAAAAAGCGGTCAAGCCCCACCCGAAGCGGCCTCCCGGGTACAGGGTTCGCCGATAAAACACCGGGCGGTTCGGGTTCGAAAAACGGCATTGCAGGCAAATCAATATTTTCGGGAACGATAATCGGCTCGGGCGCGGGTTCCGGCTCAGGCTCGGCAGTTATAACGATGTAATCGCCTCGCCCTCGCAAACGCGCTACGTATTCCCGATAAAACGGTTGATTGAAAATAATTTGGTACGGCACAACGCCGTGATGGTCTGCGGATAGGGCATAATGATGAATGGACAGCCCGCCGACAACAATCGTAAATATCAAAACAGCAAACGTTGCGACGTATTTTTTTGCGGCTTCCGTGAACCGAGCCTCTTTTAATTCTTCCGCAAGGGCGACCACCAAAATCGCAATTCCGACGGGTACAACAAGTACAAAATTCAGCGAAAATCGGTCAAGTACGGAGTGCCGCGTTCCCATCAGCACAAAAAGGAAAGCAAAAAAAGCGTAGTTTACATACAACCGATTTCCCTTGCCGGCGCGTTCCAACGCCTCATGCCCGAGCAGAAGAATAAAAAACGCCGCGCCTGCCGCAAGCGTAAACTGCGGCGAAAAATATGTTCGCAAATGAACGCTGTCCAATGCGTATTGTTGATACCAAAATTGCGTTACAAACCTCAAAACATGGTGCGTGTTGAAATAAATCACTGCGGTTGCCACCGCGTACACGGCAAGCACATTTTTGGTAATCGGAATCAAATTTATGAAAAAAAACGGAATCAGCAGAAGCGCAGACATATGAATGGTGGCTGCCGCTGACACAATGGCGAAATATCCGGCGGAGCAGAGCAATATTTTAGGTGCGCCGAGTTCCCGACCTTCCTCAACAATTTTTTTCAGCAACGGGAACGCAAAAACAGCGATTGCAACCGCTAAAGTTTGCCGGATGAAATTCATCGAGCAGTAAAAATGGCTCAATGTAATGAACAAAAACACGCTTATCAGCGGATTCGGCGAATACAACCAAAAAAATAACATGATGAGAAATATCGTTAAAAAACTTGTAACTGCGAAGATAGTTTGAAAGTTTTGCGAAAAAATCATCATCACGCGAAGCAAAATTTGAAAACCGGGTTCCCATCGGGTGAATTGCAGGGACGCGCCGGTCGGGTCGTTAAGGATTTCATAGTAGCCGGGCGCGTAAATATAGCTGTAGTCGTAGCCGACATCGTAACGTATGGCGGACATCACGCCCAAAACCACAAAAGAAATTATGAGAAAAATGCCGTCTTTCAGGCGGCTGCGCTTATATATGCACAGCAAAGACCCGCACAGCACTAAGCCTGCGAGCATTGCGTAGTAAGCAAGCAAACAATCCGCCCCCTCTGTTCCTGTTCGTAAAAGGCAGGCTTTTTGCGCAGCCCGCAAATTTTCAGTTATGCCTAATAAAACGTTACAAACCTGCCGCTTTCATGCGCGTGTACCCTGTAGCCGAACAGCGCGGAAACCGAGTGAATCGGAAGCAAAATACGCCCGTCGTCATTAAACGGCGGAATCCCGTCGTTCAGTAACGCAGACCTCGACGCGCCTTGCGCAACCAAAATTCCCCGCCCGTCGCGAGCGAGGGTATAGCTTCTTCTTACGTTGACGGTGGGGCTGCCGGGTACAAATTCTACCGTCAGCCAAGAGCTGTCGGCGTGGCGACCTGTAACAGTGGCAGTCCAATCGGGTGTACTCCAGTGGATGAAATCATCTGTGTTTGCGCCGGGTTGAAGCACTGATGCAAATGCACGTATTGCCACGGTATCCGCGACCAAACCGTTGTAATTAAGCTGCCGAAGCGGCAAATGCACCCCGCCGGGGGTGTCGTGATAGTGAATCGTTATTTGCCTGTGCGACATCGGCATGTCGGTGATTATAATATTTCCGCCGAGCGGCGTCAAAAAGTGCAAAAATCCGTTGTCGTCAAGCCTGTATTCCGTTTGAAGCAGTACATACGCACCCAAGCGCGCATCAAATATATAGAAGCGCAACGGATTGGTAGCATTCAGGTCGGACAGGTCGGGCATCGCGGCGACCTGCACGAAATTTTGACCGCTCGAAGTTGAACCGAACGTACCGTTATGCCCGAGCGTGACAACAGCCAGATTATTATGAAAGTGCGATTCCGCCGTTTGAACGACCGATTCCACCTGCTCGCCTCTCGTGGAAACCGAAACATTAACACTGTCGGACGAACCGTTATACAAATGCGATGCGACCTGAGGCGTAATAAGCATTCGCGTTTCAACAACGCCGCTTCCGTTAATTGAATCAACCTGCACTATCGCATCTTTCCCCGCGTCGTAAGCCCGTCTGAACATGTGGCGCAAACAATCGGCAGGAATTTCCTCGCGATTAACAACAACGACAGTTACGTCGCTGACATTGTTCTCGCGAGCAGCAGAAATCGCGTCCTCCGTGAGTTCCGCAAACTCGCAAAAATGACCTCTCTCGGAAGCAGACCCGCCGTTGAGCGGGCGATTAAGATGCGGCGTACCCGGCGTAAACGGCGGAACGTTCGGCCTTGCTCCGTCCGGATATCCGGTAGCCCCGAAAACAAAAACTCCCGATGCAAAAACCAAGCTCAACAGGACAATCAGGACTTTTTTCAAATTACGCATGTTATGCGCCCCCTCCGATTTACAGCAATTTTACAGTCGGTGACTCGGCGTCGTGAAATGCAAAGCGCGAACCTGCTGTATGTTCCGTAAAATTCGAGTTGTCGATTTTCGTGAACACAACTTTTGTCTGTTTTAGGGAAATATAGCACACGAGACTGCTCATTGCAACAGGAAATCCTTGCGCACACACGATAAACGCATGAGTACCCGAAACCGCAAGGCTTCGCCCCGTACTCTCTCGCTCCGACCGTGCGGCGAAATACAAGCAACTCCTCGCATTGGAGAAGAGCTTGGTGAAACAGCCGAATATCGCGGACTCGGGGCATGATTTTTTTGCGAAAATAACGACGCGATTCCCGGAAAATTTCCCGGAAAAATTCCTGGAAAAATTCTCAGAACCGTTCCGGATATTTACGTAAAAAACCTCGTGTAAGATAAGGGCAAGTAACGAGGCCACACCTTTTCATGCGTCTTTTCATCCCGGCTCTGACGAC
>WQVC01000021.1 GCA_009781765.1 Defluviitaleaceae bacterium
CGGCGAAACAATGTATAATTAACCGCGAAGGGAGGCACAGCAAATGCCGTCAAAAAAATCAACCCAACGGAAAAAAGGAAGAAAACTGGAGTACACATTTAAGAGCGACGTATTGTTCAAAATGCTTTTTCGTGAGCATCAGCATCTGTTAAAGCGGCTGATTGCGGTGCTTCTTGAAATTCCTCTTGAAAGCATAAAAGAATTTTACGTAACCAACACCGAAATGCCGCCCGAAGAAATAGGCAAAAAATTTTGTCGTTTAGACATAAACATGGTCGTGGACGACAAACGAGTAAATTTGGAAATTCAGGTAGAGGACGAAGGCAATTATCCCGAACGCGCGTTATTCCATTTTGCAAAAGTGTATTCGGCGTCGCTTCCTTCCGGCGATGATTATTCCGAGCTGTCGCGGACGATAATAATCAGCATAACAGACTTTGAACTGTTCGATTGCGACGAAGTGCACTCGGAATTTCAATTACTGGAAGTACAGCGGCACACACCGCTCACAGACAAATGCTGCCTGCATTTTTTTGAACTTCCCAAAATGCCCGAAGTTGAAGCAATCAATCCGAATAACGAAAAAGACTTGTGGCTTGCACTTTTCAATGCGGAAACCGAAGAGGAATTGGAAGAACTGACCCGAAACGGAGGCGATGTGATGGGCGAAGCAATTCAAGCATACCGCGGCGTTACAGCCACAGACGAGTTTAAAAGTTTAGAATGGTTGAGGGCCAAAACTCGCCGCGATGAAGCAAATGCTTTGAGCCACGCGCGGAAGCAGGAGCGCGAGCATTGGCAAGGGGTTATTGCTGATAAAGATGCCCGAATTGCCGAACTGGAAGCGCAGTTGAAAAATCAGCAATAGAGTGCGTTGTCCGAAAACGAGGCGGGGAATGGCGGGCGTACCTCTCCCGCCCCTTTCAGCCCGTTTTTCGACGAAACCGGAACGGGCTTCTCAAGTACGTTCGCTGTAACAATCCGATGGTCACGAGCATCTCCGTCGGGTTTTCAAGTGCAATTACGGCGTGACATATACGGTTTTGTGCTTATCGTAAATTACATAACCCGGTTTCGCGCCGGAGGGTTTTTTAACATACTTTCGGGCGACGTAATCCACCGGCACGTTTGAGCCGTCTTTTGCGCGGGAGTGACGCGCCGCGATTGTTGCGGCTTCGAGAATTGCGGCGTCGGGCGGCTCGTTGCCGTTTGTTACGAGAATAACGTGCGAACCCGCAATTTCCTTGGTGTGAAACCAGATGTCGTGGGGCTTGGCGAATCGCAGTGTGAGAAAATCGTTTTGCGTGTTGTTCTTGCCGACGTAAATTTCAAAGCCGTCGGGCGTGGTGAATTTTAACGGAGACGTTTTTTGCTCGCGTCCCTTTTTGGGTTTGCGACCCTTTTCATCTCGCGGTTGACGAGCGCGTTTGGCGAAACCGGCGTCGGCAAGCTCGGCACGAATTTCCGCGATGTCCGCCTCGTTTTCGGCGGAATCAGCCGCAACGGCAACGCTTTCGAGATATATCAAATCTTCCGCATTTTTTGCAATTTGCTCTTGAAGCGCGGCAAACGCACGTTTTTGCTTGTTGTATTTTTTAAAATATTTTTGCGCGTTTTCCGCCGCAGTCAACGCAGGGTCGAGGGCGATTTCGAGCGGCGCGTTTTCGTCGTAAAAATTTTGTGCGGTGAAAGTGTCCGCACCCGCCGGAATCATGTATAAATATGCCGTCAACAGCTCGCCTTTTATGCGAAGCTCGTCGCGATTTTTCACCTCGGCGAGCGTTTTTTCATGCACGAAAGTTTTTTTGCGGCAACGCTCGAGATGCGCGGTAATCAACTTGCGCAAATCCGACGTTTTTTGCGAAATTCGATAGCCTTCGTCGCGCTTTGCGTAGAAGGATTCCAACATCGCCGACGGCGATTCGAATTTTTCCGCCCGATAATGCGCGTAAATTGTAAACGGCAACGCCGCCAAATCGGCGGTCTTCTCGCCTTTTTCGGAATTTTGCCAATAAATTGCGCAGTCAAATTCGCCTTGCGCGATTTTTTCAAAAATGTCGCCGAAAACCTCGTGCAAACGATTTTTTTCCGCATCATTTAAACCGGCCGCCGGTTTTTCGGGAGCAACATCTGCGCGATTGCAAATTTCCGCCGCAAACATCGGGCTTATGCCGTTGTTTTTTTGAACGATGGCGCGTTGCAGATTTTCGTTTGTATCGAAAATTTGCAGGAAATCGTGCGGGTTGCATTGATGCGTCGCGGGGTTGCTTTTTCCCTCCGACGGCGGACGTACATACGGCGCGTTGGGCAAAATCTGCCGCACCGCACTCACCGAAAACGGCACATGCTTAATCGCGTCGATGATGCGTTCGCCGTCGCGAAGCAAAATATTGCTGTGCTTGCCCATGATTTCGATGCTCAAAATTTTTACCGTACGGTCGCCCATTTCGTCGGAAGATTCCGCGTGAATTTCTAAAATTCGCTCGAAATCCGGCTGCGTGATTTTTAAAATGCGACCGCCGCTCAAATGTTTGCGCAAAACCATGCAAAACATCGGCGCGGACATCGGCGAAATTTTGCTTTGCGACGTAAAACAAGCTCGCGGCGCGTTTGCGTTTGCCGTGAGCAGAATTTTAAAATTTTCGCCTCTCGACCGTACACTTAAAAAAATTTCGTCCGGCTCGGGTTGAGTAATTTTGTCGATGCGTCCGCCTTCAAGCACCGACATTTCGTGTACAATGCTTGCCAAAGTTGCTCCGTCAAACGGCATGTTGGTCACTCCTTTTTTTGTCCCGCCCGAAATTATATCACGAAAATTTTTTTATAGCGGTTTGCGCTTCGGTACGTAAAATTTGCTATGCATTGTGAACGGTGCGCTCGATGTCGTTTTCGGGAAAAACGCCCGAAAACAACCGGTCGCGCACCACAATGCATGTGCGAAAATTTTACGCACGTTTTGGCAAACCGCAATATTCGAATTTCCCTCGATATAAATGTGAATCATCATTGACACTTGCGTCGGTAATGATATAGTTAAATAAGGCAAAAGCGACCTTGTTTAGTTAGGGGCGGATTTATGCGCGACGAAACAAAGTCCGTAAAAATGACAAAAAAGCTCACGTTGGGAATGATTTTAATTGCCGGCGTGTGTTTGCTTGTTGCGACATTTTTTATAGGCACGGCGGTTATGGATGCGGTTTATGAAGATGTGCGCGCGAGTGCGTTTTTTCGCAACACGAGCCACGCCGTTACAATAAACGATTGGCTCGCCGGGCCGAAAACCGTTGTTGAACATCTGGCGGAAACTCTGCCGCTTACAAGCCCCGAAAATTTTCACGCAATTTTGGAGCATTATCTCGAACGGCACGATTTTGCCGTGTCCGTATGGATTGTGTTTGACGACGATACATATTATGTTGCCGGAGAAGACCTCAAAAGTTTCGGGCAGCACGCGAACGACGGCGCGTTTTGCGAAGCAGAGCCGTCGGGAGCAGGGCGTTTTGACGTATCGCCCGAAAAAATAATCACTATCACCGAATTTGTTCCGGATATTGCGGGGCGGTCAGGTATTGTCGGCATGAATGTCGAGTTTGAACTGTTTGATCAAATATTTCGGGAAATTGAATCGTTGGTTGAAGCGCAAATCGACGGTTATTTGCTGATTTTATGCGCGAGCGGAAGTCTTATTATCGGGCATGACGCGCCTGTTCCGCAGGGCGACACAGCCTCCGCGTGTTGCGGCGCGAATTGCCGAACGCAGTGTCAAACGCATTGCGCGAATCGTTTTGAATATCTGCGCGACGGAAACATGTACTTTCTGTTTGCGCCGCTTCCGGCCGCCGATTGGACGGCTGTTTTTGTTATGCCGCGAGATGAAGTTCTTGCGCCGGCGTATCGTACAATTTGGGCGGTATCAATTGTTGTGGTGTTTGTTGTCGTCACGCTGATGATTTTCACGGCGTTGTTTTTCAGGCAGGTTTTTTTGCGTCCGGTTGAGCTGCTTACAACAAATGTGCGCGAAATGACCGACGGAAACGGCGACGTTAAAATAACAAACACGCTTCGAAATGATGAAATCGGCGTGCTTTCGAAGGCGATTCGAATGTCGTTTCGAAGGCTTCATGCCGCGCAGGAAGCGGAGCGCGAGCGAATTCAGCGCGCGTTGGATTCTTCGCCCATGAGCGTAACATTTTTCGATTCCGATTTTGTGATGTTCGACTGCAACGAAGCGGCGGTGCGAATGTTCGGAAACAAAAACAAAGCGGAGCTTATCGAATTTTCCTCCGCCGAACGTTTTTATGAAAATTTTCCCGAGTTGCAACCCTGCGGCACGTTTACGCGAAAAAAAATTAAAAGATGCTTCGAAACGGCGGTTACGGACGGCAGTTGCCGCGCCGAAATCGACCGCCTTACAACACGCGGCGAATTTTTGCCCACGGATACAACCCTCGTTCGGGTGGATTACGCCGGCACGTTTATGGTTGTAATGTATATTCGCGATTTGCGCGGCGAGCGAAAAGCGGAGGAAGAACGCCGCCGTCGTGAAGTTGCGGAAGAAGCCGGACGCGCAAAAAGCCGCTTTCTTGCCCGCATGAGCCACGAAATTCGTACGCCCATTACCGCTGTTTTGGGCATTTCGGAAATCGAGCTGCAATCCCACGATTTACCCGAAAATTTGGAGGAGGCTCTTTCGAAAATTCATACGTCGGCAACAATGCTTCTGGGAATTGTGAACGACGTGTTGGATTTGTCCAAAATAGACGCCGACAAAGCAGAAATTCTCCCCGTTGAGTACGACGTGCCTGCGATGATAAACGACGTCACGCGGCTTCATCCCGTTTTTTTAAACGGCAAAAACGTAAAATTTTGCCTGCGCGTTGACGAATATTTGCCGGCGTATCTTTACGGCGACAGCTTGCGCATAAAACAAATTTTAAGCAATCTGCTCTCAAATGCGTTCAAATATACGGAAACCGGTCGCGTTGAACTTGACTGGAGCGTTGAGATGTCAACCCTCGTAATCACCCTCATCGACACCGGCTTGGGCATGACGAAGGAACAGGTTGACCTTCTTTTTAACGAATACATGCGTTTTCACGAAAGCGAATATCGTACAATCGGCGGCACGGGGTTGGGGATGTCGATTGTGTACAGTTTGCTGCGCTTAATGAACGGCGAAATTTCAATCGACAGCGAGCCGGGCAAAGGGACGCGAATATTTTTACGCATCCCGCAGGAATCAACGAAAAAATCCGGCGTAATCGGCAAAGAGCTTGCGCAAAAATTAGAGCAGTTCGATTTTGATGCACCCGGCAAAAAATTTGCCTTCAAGCCGGAACCGATGCCGTACGGCAGTGTGCTTGTTGTTGACGATGTTCCCGAAAACATTTATGTTATAAAAAGATTGCTTGCGTTTTACGATTTAAACGTAGAAGTTTGCACAAGCGGCACGGACGCAATTGAAAAAGTTGCATCCGGCAGGGAATATGACATAATATTTATGGATTACATGATGCCGCCTCCGGACGGCGTGGAAACAATGTTGCATTTGAGGGAAACGGGATACACAAAACCGATTGTCGTGCTTACGGCAACGGCAATTACGGGCGTTGCCGACGGATTTATACAAACGGGCTTTGACAGCTTCATTTCAAAGCCGATTCAAACGAAGCATCTCAACGAGGTTTTGCAACGTTTTATCCGCGACAAATATCCGCTTGAAATAATAAACGCGGCTCGCGATAATACCGGCGATGCCGAGCTTGTAAAGAAGCTCAAGCAAATATTCCTGCGCAAGCACAAAAACACATTTGCCGAAATAACGGAAAAAATCAATGCCGGCGATATGAGAAGCGCGCGAATTACGGTACATTCCCTCAAAAGCGTTGCAGGCCTGATTAAAGAAGACGCACTTACTGAGGTTGCGCAAACTATCGAAAGCGCGCTTGCCGAAGGCAATATTCCGGAAAACACGGATGTATTTGAAGCGGAGCTTGCCCGCGTACTTTCAAGCATTCCGCCGGAAGCCGCGCCCGGTTTTGCGCAAAACCTTGTGAAAATTCTCGACAAGCTCGAACCCCTGCTTAAAGAGCAAAATACCGGCGCGTTGGATTATCTGCCGGCGTTGAGCGAAATCCCGGAAGCCTTGATTGTTTGTCGGCAAATAGAGGAATTTAATTACGCCGACGCGCTTAAAAATTTGGATATTCTCAAAGGATTGTTGTAAACTCGAAACGAAATTTAAGTTCATACTCTCGGAAGGAAAATGTAAAACATGAAACTTGGTATTGTCGGCCTGCCGAACGCAGGCAAAAGTACGCTTTACAATGCGATTATGCAAACAGGCGCAGAGGCGTCAAATTATCCGTTCAGCACGGTAAGCCCGAACGTCGGGCGAGTTCCCGTTCCGGATGAGCGGCTCGCGAAGTTAAATGAAATTTACAACGCGAAATCCGTTGTTCCGGCGTCAATCGAGATGGTTGACATTGCGGGGCTTGTAAAAGGCGCGTCACGCGGCGAAGGCTTGGGCAATCAATTTTTGTCCCACATTCGCGAGGCCGACGCGCTTATTCACGTTGTTCGTTGCTTCGAGGATGAAAATATCGCCCACGTGCACGATACAATCGACCCGCTCCGTGACATCGAAACCGTCAACCTTGAACTCATTTTTGCCGACCTCGAACTGCTCGAACGGCGGCTCGCCAAAGTCGAAAAAGTCGCCCGCACCGACAAGGCCTACAAGCGTGAGGAAGAAATTCTGCGCAAAATAACGGCAACCCTCGAAGACGGCAGCCCTTCGCGCAGCTTGGTTTGGGACGACGCGGAGGATTTGAAGCTCGTCGAAAGTTTCACGCTTATTACGCAAAAACCGGTTCTTTATGCCGCGAATATCTCGGAAAGCGATTTGGAAAGCGGCGATTCCTCCGCGCTTAAAGCGTTGGAAGAAGTCGCCGAAGCCGAAGGCGCGAAAATGTTTGTATCCTGCGCGAAGCTCGAAGCCGAAATCGCAACCCTCGACCCGGAGGAAAAGGAAATGTTTCTTGCCGAAGCGGGCATAAAAGAAAACGGTCTTGCGCGGCTGATTTCCGCAGGATATGAACTGCTCGGCTTAATCAGCTTTTTAACCGCCGGTCCCAAGGAAGTTCGCGCATGGACGGTTCGGCGCAATTCAAAAGCCCCGCAAGCCGCCGGAAAAATTCACAGCGACCTTGAACGCGGATTTATTCGTGCGGAAGTCGTTGCGTATGACGATTTAATTTCCGCCGGCACATACGCCGCCGCAAAAGAAAAAGGACAAGTTCGCATCGAGGGCAAGGAATACATCGTAAAAGACGGCGACGTTCTGTTGATTCGATTTAATGTATAAGACCTAATACCTTGGGGGAGAGTGTTGAAAAATTGTCCGTTCGCATACGCCCGTTCTCGAAAAATGACCTGAAGCCGTCATTTTTCTGCGAACTCGTCACAGCTCACGGCATTTTTCAACACTCTCCGGAGCTGTCCGCCCCAAACCCCGGATTTCATCCCTTGACCCTTCATAAAATCGCGCGTACGCGCGATTTTTATTAAAGTTTTTGTCGAACTTTTTTCAAAAAGTTCGCAGGCAGACCCGGCCGCCCGGCCAGCGTACGAAGTACGCGAGAGGGGTGCGGGACGGAGTCCCGCGAATTTAAATAAAATTATTCAGGAGGCAAAATGCGTTATATAAAAACTTTACTTGAGCACGAGCGCGTGGTTGAGCATTATTTGTGCAAAAAAAAAGAAAGCCGTGAATCCCGCGCGGGCAAAAATTTTTTTTCGCTGAAATTGCATGATAAAACCGGGCAAATTGATGCGAAAATTTGGGAAATGACAAACGACATCGCCTCTTTCGAAGAAGGCGACATCGTTAAAATTGACGGAGTTGTGGGTTCGTATTTGGGCGAATTGCAGATTAAAGTCAGCAAATTGCGCCGCTCGCGCGAGGGCGAATACGTCGCCGACGACTTTGTTCCGTCAACCGAAAAAGATATACCGGAGATGTTCGAAAAAATTTCCGCGCTGATTAAGTCTGTAAAAAATTTGCAAATTAAAACTCTGCTTGAAAATATTTTTCGCGCTCACGAAGCGGCGTTCAAATCGAGTTCCGCCGCAATGTACATGCATCATGCGTACATGGGCGGGCTTCTTGAACACACGCTTTCCGTCGCGGAAATTTGCGTATTTCTCAGCGCGCGATATAAATATGTAAATATCGACGTGCTTATTGCCGGCGCGCTTTTGCACGACATCGGCAAAATTTTTGAAATTTCGCCTCTGCCGCAAAACGAATATACCGACGACGGACAAATGTTGGGGCATATTATTTTGGGGCTTGAAATGATTTCCGGCGAAATTGCGAAAATTGACGACTTCCCCCACGAAACAGCGTCGCTGATTAAGCACTGCCTGATTTCGCATCACGGCGAATTTGAGTACGGCTCGCCGAAAATTCCCGCCACGCCGGAGGCAATGATTCTTCATTTCGCCGATAATATCGACGCAAAGCTCACAACGTTTGCCGAAATCTACGACAAAGACACCACTCCCGGCAAGTGGACAGCGTATCAAAAATCGCTCGGGCGGTATATTCGTAAGCCGTAAGAGGCTGTGAACACGGCTTCTGAGAAGCGCAACCGCAAGATTTCAAATTGCTCTATTGACTACGGGCAAAAAAAGAATTATAATCAGCGGCGTTGTTGGCAAATTCGGGGAGTAGCGCAGCTTGGTAGCGCGCTTGGTTCGGGACCAAGAGGGCGCAGGTTCAAATCCTGTTTCCCCGATTAGAGAAAAAGCCTGTAATCTTAACGATTGCGGGCTTTTTTGTTGCATAATGAGCAAGTCGGAAACGGTTTTTCTGCCGGCCTCAAACACGCTCCGGGCGTCGCGGGAGCGCGCCCCGGCGTTTTGCACATTTTTTCCGTGCTTGCCGGACGCGGCATTATGTGGTAGAGTGACGGATACGGTGAACGCACCATTGAAGGCGACAGGGACATGGCTTCCGCTCGCTTCGTAAAGTGCGTTCGTTGTAATATCAAAGTGAATAGTTTCTGTGCCGGCGGTGCATCAAGTGCGTTGCAGGGCTGATTCGGAAGCTCCGGGGGAGGGAGGCCGAGATGTTTGCTGTTTTCAATTTAGATAAAAGTGCAATGCTCAGGCAAGTTGCATTTTTCATGGCGATTGTAATGTTTCTGTCGTCGTCTGTTTTGCCGGTTGCCGCATATGACACCGGCTATTTTGGCGCGAGCGGAAACGACGCAGATTATTCCTCCGGTGTGGATATTGATGTCGGCGCGGGCGGCTCGGAAGAAGGCGAAAATGCTTCCGACGGCGAGGCGGGCAACGAATCCGGCGATGAAGCGGGCAACGATTCCGACAACGCCCCCGACGGCGAAACGAGCAATGAATCCGGCGATGAGTCGGGCAACGATTCCGACAATGCCCCCGAAGGTGAAGCTGACAACGAATCCGGCGATGAGTCGGGCAACGATTTTGGCGAAAATCCCGACGACGAATACAATGAACGCGAAGACGAAAACACAAACGAAATCCCCGACGGCGACGCACTGTTCCCGGATGAAGGCATCCGGTTTGCGGCGTTGGAAATTATCGGATTTGGCGAGATAAACGGCTACATAACAGAGTTTGATTACGGCGTCACATTGCAGGAAGTTTTGAACGAGTTGCCTGCTGCGGTACGTGCTTATTTATCAAACGGCACAAGCAGAATAATGTCGATTTCAGCGTGGCGCGCCCCGGAAAATTTCGGCGTCGGGCGCGATGCGGTAAATCACTACACTTTCACGGCAGAATTAAATTTTGACGCGCACGACGACATAACGAATTTTTTCTCGCATCCTCCGCTTACCGCCGCGATAAGAATTTTCGCGGCATCCGCGCCGTATGAAATTGCGGAAATTACGGCACTCGCGCCGATAACCGCCGAAAAAATTGCCGACCTCCCCGGCGAGCTTCAGGCCGAGGGTTTTGTTTTTTGTGCGTCGGCAAATGATTTGGTATTTCGCGACAATCTCGTGATTCCCGTAACGTGGGATTTTCTTTCGGCGTCAATTGAAGACGAAAAAACGGTTTTCGTAACATTTCAGCCGAATTTCGACGTTACGTTGAGCTTTGCTCCTCCTGCTGTAACCGTCAGCGGCGGCTTCGAAACATTTGATTTTTACGCGACGGAACTCCCGAAAATCGCGCCGATTGTTGTGCCTTTCGGAGTTGACCCCCATGAACTTTTGCCGGATTACGTTCCGGTTTCGATTTCACTGCGCGGCGGCGAGTTTTTTTATGAGGCTTCGGATTCGCCGCTGTTCGCGATGCAGGTTTCTGCGGAATGGCAAATTGCCGTTTCGGATGATTCATTTACAGCCGTCGCAACTGTAAACTTGCCGGATAATATCGAACTTGTCGGCGCGATTGTTGCGGAACTTTACATGTTGCCGTTCAATTACGAAATTTTACAATTTTTCGGCGACTTCGAAATGCATGTTCCGGCGGGAATTTCGTCGGATGATTTGGCCGAGCTGTTTCCCGAAACCGTTGCGGCAACGGTGCGCGTTCTCAACGGCATCGACGACTTCGAAATACACGAGAAATCACTCCCGGCGGAATGGATAGTTCCGCACAATTTCGACGCTTTTGCCGTCGGCGAAACATTCGCGTTTGAACCGCTGTTCGCGCTTGATGCCGGCGTGATTGCCGATGTTGCAATGCCGCAAATTTCCGTAAGAATTTTCGCCGCCGAATATGAAGTTGTGAGCTTCGACGTCGCGTACGCAAATCTCGGAACGCGGCTTTTCGGCGTTCCGAAAAATCAACTCGCGCTGCCGGAATATTTTTATGCGTATGTACGCGAATATTCGCCGGTTTCCGTAAGCTCGCCCGCAAGCATCAGGCTTTATGTATCCGATTGGAGCGCGTTCGATTCGTTGCAGCCGGGTATGCAGATTCTTGCGCCGGTGTTTGACCGCGAAAGCATCGACGTAGTAATTCCCGCCTCGTTGCGACCGTCGGTGTCGGTTGAAATATCTTCGCCTGTTTATGAAATTATCGGATTTAACCGTTCACCGAATACCGCAATAAATGTTCCGGCCGGCACGACGCAAAATATGATTGAATCGCAGCTCGCGGCTGCGTTTATGTTTACCGTTACGGCGCAATTGCTTGACGACTACGTTTTCGGCGGGAACGCCGCAGCGCAAATTTTTGACACCGCAAGAAATATCACGACTCCCGCTGCAATTGTCGGTTGGAATATTTTGAGCGCGAGCGCGGGCGAATATTATTATTTCGCGCCGGTGTTTGCCGCGCCGGATTTTGCCGGTCCGGACGTCAGAATTCCGGCGGGCGGACTTGATGCGCTTGCCGCTCTTGTTGCCGTGCGCGTAAATATCGACGCGCCGGAAGTTCCGGTTCTTGAAACCGTTGTGCGCATCAGCGTACCTTACGGAACGGAAAAAATTCGCGACCTCATGGATTCCGCTTTCGCCTACGCATTGCCGACGAATATTTCTGTGAACGCAGGCGGCGTTTCGCACGTTATAAATTACGCCGTCGCGTGGGATTTTGACGCGGCGGCTTTTGCCGACGGTCGCGCGCCCGGCGAATTTGCATTTACTCCCGTAATGACCCTCGAATATGTTGACATTCCCGGTACCGGAAGAGTGTACCTTACCGGCATTGCCCGTCCGGTTGTTACGGTTGAAGTGCGCGAGCCGGAATACACGGTTACGAGTTTCCGCGAAATTACTCCCGTTCCCTTTGCCGCTGTAAACTACGGAACGCGCCAAAGCACAGTAATCGACGCACTGCCGAACGAACTCGAAGCATACGCGCACGTGTTAAACCGCCACAACGAAATCATCCGCCCGGAAACGCTTGTAACCGTTACGGGAATTTCTTGGGACGGCGACGCGGCGAATATTTATTACAACGGCCGTTTAGCAACCGATTTGATGCCGAACAATCGCTACAGATTTAACGCTGTTACGACCCCGTCGGCACTTGTTATTCCGGCGGCGTTTGCAACAACATTTTCATTTTTGAACGTATCGCTTCCTTTTATATATGCAGAAGTTTACGCACCGGAATATCGCATTTATGAATTTGCACCTCTCGCCGGCAATATCCGAAACGTGCCGTATGCCACGCGCCGCGCCGACCTCAACTTACCGTCGCATCTTCTTGCAACAGCAATTCTGCCCGACCCCTGTGACGCCGGCGCGTTCCTGCGCAGCAGAGAAGTTTCGATTTCCTCCGGCACAATGGCGTTCACTCCGCCGAATCTTGATTCGTTAATATGGCAGGAAAGCCCCGGAGCTTTCAACGACGGGCGCACCGTCGGCGAATTTATTTTTAATCCGGTGCTTCCCTTCAGCTCGCAAAATTTGTACGCGGTCGGAAGTTCGAATGTTCGTCTTATGACATCGCCGCCGGCAATAACCGTAAACGTGCAATCGCCGGTTTATTATGTCGTGCAGGTTGATGCGGTCGCTTCTGACCAAACCGTTCCCTACGGACGGCGCAGAGCCGGCGGCGCGTTACCGCAAGGCGTTACGTACCCGACGAATGTAACCGTAACGCTCAGCGCATTTTATCCCCACGCTCCCTACGGCGTAATTTCCGGCAGAACGAGAACCGAATTGATACCGGTGGAATGGCGACCGGCAGTAAATTCCATTGTGTGGGAGCACGATTCGTTGATTGGCGAAGACCGCGCGAGAAGCCCCGGGCAATTTGCGTTCGAAACAAATTTGCTTGATTCGCTCGGCGCGCTCGGCGTCGAAATTGTACCCGGTACAACGCTCCCCGCGCTGACCGTTACCGTGGAAGAACCGATTTTTACAATTACCGGTTTGCACCTGCCGTATCCGTATGTGATGTCTGCCGATGTGGATTTCGGAACGAGCTGGAGCACCGTCGAAAATTTTTTGCCGGATTATTTGGATGCGGCGGTTCGGATTTATTATCTCGGAATTGTGGGCGGCGAATTTTTGCTCACGACGTCAGCCGCGATTTCCGCAACATGGGCGGACGAAGCCGGCGCGATGTGGGTCAACCGCGACCCGACTCCCGCGCCGGGGTACAACCGTTTTGCGACGGGCGGACTTTTCCGCGTTGACAGTTTTCCGAACGGCATCGACGTAAGCGGCGTTACGCTTGCGCACGAATTTTCCGGCACGAACGTGCAGGTTGTGTTGTGCGACAATTTGCTTGCGCCGTCGGTGACGATTAACGTCGGCGCGATTTTGTACACGGTTTGGTCAGCCGCGCTCGTTGACGACACATATGAAACAAGACAAATTCCCTACGGAACTCGCCGCGACGATTTTGCCGGGTTGATGTTTCCGCAGGCGATTTATGTAACGGCTCGCGCCCTCGACCCGTACGGAAATATAATTCGCGGCGCGGACGTAGACGGGTTCGCCGGCGAATATATCGAATTAACTCAGCGCATCGGCGTCGGGCATTCGGGAACGATTGCGTGGTCAGATTATCCGGTGCATCCGGCTGCGGAATATCCGTCGGGTCATTTGCGCACAATCGGCGACCGGCAATTCGTCGCGGAAATCGACGTACCCGGAATGCTCACATCTCCGTCGGGACTTGTTATCACGCGCGAAATTTTGTTGCCGGTGTTGGATGTTGCAGAATTTGTAATTCCGCACGTTTGGCATGACAATTTTATTCCGACCGCTTCCGGCGACTCCGCCGATTTATTCCGCATTGTTCCTTACGGAACGGAAAATTTGGAACTCCCCACCGGTATGCGTGCGATTGCACATATCTACTGCCCCGACGGAACGGTTCGCTTGAACACGGTTGAAATTACCGTCGGCGGAAATTATGTTCTTTCGTACAACACCGCGTATCTGACCGCGCCCGTTAATATTCCCACCGGCACGACCGTTCCGAATTGGAATTATTTCGGCGCGCCGTACGACAGGTTTACGGCCGGCAGCTACTACTTCGACCCGAATATTGAAATCTCCGGCACGAATGTAACAATTTCCGCAACCGCACCGAGAGTGCGCATTGTTGTGGGCGAACCGATGCATGTCATCGTAGGATTTTTGCCCGAGCAAGATATAACCGTACTTTGGGGGACGCCGGAAGGAAGCATCGGCTTGCCGCAATATCTTTCGGCGCAGGTTCATGTTTACGGTCCCGCCGGATTGGTCAGAACTTACGGGCTTTTGCCCGGTGACGAAATTTTCGGCATTCCGAATCATGCCGCAATTCCGTTTCCGATAAATTCGCCGGCATTTTCGGTCGGCTCGGAAACTTGGGTTTGGGATGCAATTTACGACGAGTTTACTCCCGGCGTTTATAATTTTCGCGCCGTTCCGATAAATCCGGCGATTACAACTTTCGCAGCGTTGAGCGTTAATTTGCCGGATGATGATTGGGTGCTTCGCTTCGACACGGTTTTCCCGGAAATCGACGTAACCGTTTTGCCGATTATAATTGCCGACTTCCGCGACCCGGACGATTGGCAATCGCTGCCCTTCGGCTCGGGAATCGGCGATATCGTTTCACCGTCCGCGCTCGGCTTGCGCACAATTCGCTACGGAGTCAGCGCAAGCGTGCCGTATTTATACGACGATTCGATTGACATTATCGACACGACTTGGGCGTTCCGCGCCGCAAACGGTTTTACGGATTTCACCGGCTTCACGCCGTTCCCCGCGCCGCCGCGCCCGGCAATAGGTCGCCGCGTTTATCACATTTTTGACCCGGTGCTTTCGGATGCGGGATTCGTATTTTTCACGCCGGCATTTATCGCCGCGCAAACGAATTTGAACGTACCCGCCGGTTTCACATGGCCGGTTGCCGCGCCGATTGCTCCGATTATTGAAGTTGAAGTTCGCGCGATTCCGATTTTGGAAACGCCGTTGCCGTTTAACGATTTTGAAATTCGCGTAATCGGCGGAGTGCCGCAGGATGTTCGCGTGTTCCCGTATGGCACGGAGCTTGCCGACCTTGAAATTCCCGCATTCGGCGGCGGATTTATCGGCACGTCGGCGGGGCTTGCCAACGGCTTGCTTGAAGATGTTCGCGTTCGCACGTACACATCTCCGACCGTTTACGATAACCAAGTGCGCGAAGATTTGCGCGTAATCTGGACGGTCACTTTGTTCAACCCGACGACCGGTTTGTACGACGCGGTTAATTTTAATCCGCGCCTTCCCGGGCGATACGTTTTTACCGGCGCGTTTTACGACCAAAACTACAGCCTGCACGATGTCGTTCACGATACAACGCTTGCCGCGCCGCGATTTATTGTAATTATTGAGCCGCGCGATTATGTATTTCAGCATTTTCATCCGCTGTATCCGGCGGAGGCTCGCAGAATCGGGCCGCCGACAATCCACAGGGATTGGTTCGGCGGTTCGGAACAACGCGCAGTACCCTTCGGAACGGCGCGCGCCGACCTCGACCTTCCCGGTTTGTGGGCGTGGGTTCGTTTGTATGAAGCAAACGGCGATATTTTCGAAAATTTCTTCGTTCCCATGGGCACTCCGGAATGGGTGTGGAATCCTTGTTGGTTTCCGACATCCGTGCCGGCGTGTTCGATTGATGCGTTTGACCTGAATCATCACGTTTTGCGGCAATTGCCGAACTATCCGTTTAACCCCGCCGCGTCGTTTCCCGGAACGCCGTTCGCAATGTACGGCAATATAAATTGGAACAACGGTACGCGCGAAAATGTGCAGCGCAATACTGCGAACGGAGCGTTTGTAATCGGCGACCCGTGGCAGGGAAATATTCTTGCGCCGTACCATAATGTCGCGGATTACCCGGCAAGCGGCGGACGCCCCGGTTTTTATCGTTTCGATTTGATTGTTAATTCGTCAATTGTGCCGGCGTCATACGACGGCAGCAGTTTGCCGGATATTTTAATTGAAGTAACCCGTCTCGATTTCAACGGAAACCTTGCGATTACAATGCCGGTTGCCGGAAGCGATTATCTCGAACCGCTGATGACCGCCGCAATGTACGGAATTTTTGCGCGCCGCAACGAGGTTCACACGGTAACGCTTAACGGCGGCAACGGATTTACAATAATCCCCGGCGGAACAACAACCGCGCATTATTTGAATAACGTAAACTGGCCGTTCCTCGACACGTTGAATTTATTTAATTTCGGCGGAACGTTAGCACCCGGCGCGTTCCGCGGCAACGATATTTTACAAACGGTTTCGCTGCGCCCGCGCGCTGCCGGTTTTGACGGCGTTGCATTGCCGGCGGATGTCTTTCGCGACAACGACGCGCTTACAACAATCGGATATTGCCAAAACGCAATCAGCTTTAATTGGCGCGACACAATGCCGGCGCACTGGAATGTTTCGACTCATCCCGTGACGGTTGCGCTTGATGCGCAATATATTTTGCAAACTTCGTCGGCAACAAATATTCATCGCAATCTCATCGACCTTGAGCGCGTACAAAATATCGGCGCGTGGGCTTTTGCCGGTTCCGACGGAATCGTTGCCGTAAGATTGCCGGAAGTTGTAAATAATTTGGGTTCGGGCGTTTTTAACGGGGTTTCAAACCTCAAACTTGTGGTGCTTTCTTTTGTCGGCGACGGCGGAGTCAGCGCGACGGCAAATACATTTGTCGGCGTTCCTTCATATAAAATACTGCGCGACGAAACCCGGCTTTCGTTAATCCATGAAGTTCTGCCCGGCGGAATGGGCGTACCTTCCGGTTTCGGCGCGGGACGTTATGCGCATCTCCCGAACCGGCTTGCTTACATCGGCGAAACTTTAACAATCACCGTAACTCCGGCCATTCCGTCGGGGCATCCGGTGCTTGATATGCTTGAGTTCCAATGGCAATTCGGAACGGAGAGCGGCGGCGTTATTACTTGGGCGGATGTTTATCCCGGTCAGCGCGGGCATACGCTCACAACAACGCTCGCAACAATTGACGATTTTGCGTACTGGCGCGCGCGGGTTTATTTTCTCGGCGGCGAAACGATTCACTACACGCTGCCGATGCGTTTCGCAAACATCGAAACTGACATACGAATCACGACGCCCCGTTGCCGCACGACGCTCAACCCCGGATTTTTCTGCGGCGGTGCTTGTTTGCTGTACCCCGCGCGCGCGTGGGACGAAGGTTGCGCGGATTGCTATCCGATGCTTCCGTGGTTTGAAGGCTACCCGGACGAATATCTGCGTCACGATTTCCCGACAACCGTTGCGGGTTACACATGGGCGGCGGGGCAATTCGCCGAGTTCAGAATTTACAATTTCGGCAACGACATAACCGGCATTCCTCTTACGGAAATGGTTTTTTATTTCGAAAGCGAATGGCCGAACGGTCTCGACGGAGCGCGTTCGCCGTTTAATTCGTCGTTCACGGTTAATCGCGGATTTGTTTTGCACGGTACGGAAGGAATGATTCATACGTTGCACCCCGGCGAAGGCGCGAACCTGCGTATTTGGCCGGAGCACCATCTTTTCCCCGGCGAACATCGCGATTGGCTGATTATTCGCAGCGCGGAAGATGTTTACGCAAGAATTTTGCTTACGTTTTATGTAGAACCGCATTATCTGCACGTTGAAACGCAGGCTCCGCGAAATCCGGAATGGAAATGGCGCGGCGTTTGCACCGAACTTTGCGTACTGAATTGCGACCTCACGCATACAAATATTTGGCGTTTTCCCGGCAGAACGGCCGGTTATCTTTTGGGCAACTTTGTAAACAATCCGTACACCGCCGCCGAAATGAGCGGAACGGTGGGCTTTGTGCAATTCGACATTCGCAACCAAACCAATCGCGTGATGGAAGGCATCAACGATATTTCTTTCGATTCGGTTCGGCTTCACGGCGAAGAGTCGCCGTTTGTGTTGGAAGAACGGCCCGGCGGATTTTTATTTTCCGGCAGAGATTTCCCCACCGGCGGCGCGCATACAACGTCTATCGGCACGATACATTCAACGCCGCCGGGTTATCCGTGGGCGAATATTCGTGTGCGCCCGAGAGCGGGACTTCTTCCGAACGCCGACGGAACGCCGCGAACCTATCGCGATGCTTTGCGAATTCGCGGTTTGGACGGTTTTGAAGTTATCCTCGAACTTGAATTTACGGTTTACGCGCCGATTTTTGACATAACCGTTCGCACGTCGCGCGATACAACGGCGCAACAGGCGGTCGCGCTTCCGCACTCGTTGGTTACCGGCAGCAATCCGCGTCACAGCGATGTTTATATCGTGTTCCCGACACGGGGCGCGGGATATATTTTCCCGCTCGACAACTCAAACCCGAATGTAACCTTGGGAACGCGCCAAATCGACCTCATTAACAATCACGACGGAATGTCGTTCGGCAACACAACGCCTCTTACCGGAATACGTTGGCATTTTATGTGCCTTGAAATTTCGTGCGACCCGACTTTGGGCTGCTCCGATTGCGATGCGGGGCGTCGTGTGCAGGGCAGATATTTTTACATGCACGATGTCGGCGAAAATCATCTTATGCCCACTGTTCCGCCGGCGTTAAGAGGGGTGCGCGGTTTGGTTCGCGGTACGGACTTGGGCGCGAACGTAACGCGCAACGCCGCCGGCGATATTCTCACGATAATCGGAACGCCGATGATGCCCGCGCCGATGCTTCATGCGATTCGCGCACCGCATCCCGTTTACGGCGGCGATTTATGGCACGGAAATTTGCGCGTAACTCCGCGACACGGTTTAACCGTCGGAAATTACGAAGATGTTCTTGTAATTGAAGCGAACTACGGCTTCCGCCTGGAAATTCCGATTTCTATGGAAGTAACCGAGCCGTATTTCCGCGTTGAGGCTCGTACCGGCGCGGCAAGAGGTCAAAACGTGTTGGCGTATACCGACTCGAACGTGACGACGACTTTCGTATTTAATTCGCGGCAGGCCGGCTACATGAGCTTTTACGCGCCGCGTGTAAATGATACTCGCGCCGCCGGTCACGCAGGCCCGAGGCAGGTTAATTTGCAAAACCTCGGAACAATTCCGGTTACCGGGCTGAATTGGCATTGGGGGAGCATGGAGCGATTTTTAACCTGCGCTGATGTCGGCTGCACGGTTCCGGCTTGCACCGCCGACCATATCGACCCCACGTCGTTCCGGCAAAATCCGCCGAGTACGTTCAACACCGCCGGAATTTTCGCCGACACGCCTTTTATGGTTGTGGGCGGATGGGATTTGCGCATCGGCGCGGGAACGTCAAACACGGATACAAATATTCCGCGCGCAAACAGGCTCATGCCCTACGGAACATCCACCGCAAACACAACAACTTTGCCGCAGGACGGCAACGGTTTTTCGGATTTTGAAAATAATCTCGCGCATATAAGAGTCATGCCGCGCTACAGAATCCCCCCCGGAATTTATTCGGATTACTTGGTGATTCGCGGCGATTACGGTTTTGAAATTCGAATCCCCTTTGAATTTGAAGTGCTCGCGCCGGAATTTGTGCTTAACGTTACAACTTTTTCGCACATGGGTTCGGAAGTTTATCTCGCGAGCGGCAGTGCGCTTGCAATGATTACGCCTTACGCGCTTGTTTTTCCGAACAGACAAGTCGGTTACGGCTCGTTTTTCGGCGGTTTTGCAAATTCGCCGGATTATTCTTCGGTGAATTTGGATAACGGCCACCGGCAGATTGTTTTTTCAAACGTCAGCCCGAACGCGCACGGTTTATCCAACAGAATTTTGGGAATCACGCCCGGCGTTCCGACGGGTTCGTTTGCTTGCCCGATTACGAACGTGCAAATGCCTAACATCGGCGTAAATCGGCAGCGCGTGAGCTGGGCGAGCGAATGGGAATGGTCTGCTGCTGAAGCCCGCTACGTTCGCGTCGATTACACGCGCTCGCCGTTTATCGTTACAAGAAATTTAAGCAATTCCGCAAGCACGGAAGCACTTCGCAGCCTGCGCACGGACATTACAATGCCGGGCAGCGGAACGTACACCGTTGCACAAATTTGGGTGCGCCCGCGCGACGGTCTTTTGCCCGGAACGCACCGGGATTATCTTGTGCTTCACGGCGAATACGGTTTTGAGCTGCGCGTTCCCGTGCAGTTTACCGTTGACCCGCCGTTCGAAGACATCATAAGCGTAAGCCCGCAACGTTGGACATTTACTCCGCGCGACGAGGGTTATCGCATAACGCATGTCATCGACGCGCAAGCAAATTGGCGTACCGGGTTCGCGCAATTTAACATTACGAACTGGGGCGATTTCCCCCTCGACCTCAACTGGGACAGAACAGTTAATCCGGGCAGTATTGACGGATGGGACGGCGCAAGCCCGTTGCCGAACCTCACCGATATGCGCGGAACAAGCGATATTATCAATTTGCCCGGCTCGAATATTTTATTCGGAACGGCCGGTATGGTTGGTGACACGTTGGTCGTGAATCCGGCTTCTTTGCGCGCGGATTCGCCGGCGTTTGTAATTTACAGAGGGCTTACGGAAGGACATCTCATCGCAACCGGAACCGGCGCGGCCGGAACGCCCTTCGACAGAGGAAATTTAATTTACAACGACCGCGGCGTAATTCCGGCAATTCCGGGCGCGGATAACTACGTAAACGCAAATATTCGCGTGAAACCGCGCATGGGGCTTCCCGCCGGAACGCACACCGATGTTCTGGTTATTCGTGTGCCGATTGACGTCGGCGAATATTTGCTGATTCCCATTCCGCTTGAATTTACCGTGTTTCCGCGCTTCGGATTGCGGCTTCGTTCGCGGGATTATCTTGATGCCGCCGCCGACGCGCTTCAATCGCAGGGCGTTTTCGGATATTCGGGGCTTCGTTCGTTAGCACCGCGCCCGAACTGGACTGCTGCCGCAAACAACTGGGGATCATACGAATTGCCCGACACGCGAACAATTCCGATGTGGTCGTTCGCGCCGGTTTTTGAAGGATACGGAATCGAACATCCGGCAGATTTCCCCGGCGCGAGAACCGGCAGCAGAAGTCTTGCCGCGCCGGCGTCGTACACATGGGCGATGTCGGAAGCAGGCGGCGCATTAACCGCAACCCCCGCCGACAGGCTTTCCGTTGCAATGTTCGAAATTTTCAACACGGGCCGCGACAGAGTTCACGACGTAAACGCTACGTTCCAAAGCGTAATCGACGGCGGCGAATCGCCGTTCTATATTCAGCGCGGCTTGCACTCGAACCAAACGCTTTATCAACACATTCTTGCGGCGCGCGGCAACGGAAATCGCGGCGGAATCGGAACGGGCAACGCAAACGTCGGCGCGATTTTCCCGCAGGCGTACTTGACGCGCCTTGCCGTCGGGATTCCCGGCGACGACGAAATTCTGCCGCCTTGTTGCGATACTTGTCGCCGAAATTGGTGCGGCGTGTGCGGCGAGTTGCTTACGTGGCTGTTCTGCACGGACGCGGATGCGTATATTTTTACCGACGGCGATTGCGGCGTGACAATTACGGACGGTATTGGGGAGTCCGATTGCCAACCCAACGAACCCTGCGATTGCAACGTAACCGGCTCCGCAACAGTGATTGAAACAATTCGCCCGCGACTTGAGCATTACAGAGTTCGCCCGCGTCACGATTTGCCCCCCGGCATTCACGAAGATATTTTTATTGTGGAAACCGAACACGGCGTTGAAGTTGAAGTTGCTTTGCGCTTTGAAGTGTTGCCTTTGAATATCGCAATCGACACGGAAGTTATTTCCGCGTGGAATTGGGACGCCGTGCTTCAGCAATACGTGGCCGTTCCCGAAAGCCCGCGAAATTTCACTCATCCGACTTGGTCGGGCGGAACGTCGTCTGCCGGAAATCGCACGATGCCGCAATGGCAATTTAACACGCGGCAACTCGGATTTATTCCGACCGGTGTTGTAAACTGCAACGATTTCGGCACGCGGCAATTTAATTTGCGCAATATCGCCGAACCCGCATCGTGGGTATGTTCGGCGGGAATTGTGCGCAATCATCGCGCGATTCATCCGACTTTGCGCGTCGAGCGTTTGGAATGGGAATTCCAATCCGTTTTAGACGGTATGCCCGCAGAATACGCAAACCGTTGGGCGGCACAACTCGACGAGTGGGCGGACGCGGGAATTACTCCGCCCGCGCCGGGTACGCCGGCATATGTTTTGGCGCGAAACGCCGCACGTTCCGCCGCGCACGAATATTTACGCGCGCGCGCATATTTTCAATTTACCGGCGATTTGAATTTTACAGACAACACGCACCCTTCGGGAGCTCCGGCGATTTTGGCGGAACATCCCAGAGGTCGCGATTATTCCGACTGGGTGAACGGCATTTGGGCGAACGAAACTAACCGTACCGTAAACGGAATTTGGGAAACCTCCGCCGCCGGAATGTCCGCTTCATATATTCGCACCGAGCCGCGCATCGGGCTTGGTTTCGGCGCGGGCGAAACAGTTCCCGTCGGCGGGCGCGAGTTCACGGATAACCTCGTAATTTGGAATCCGCTCACATGGAATCCGACAACGCAGGAGCAAGACCCGCTCGCGGTAATTCCGTTAAGTGTGCGTGTGCAGCCGTTCCTTTTGCGTGTTTCATCCGACCAATGCACCGAAAGCTGCCTCATTTCCTGCGCAAATCCGCTGCACCGCGACTGGAATTCCGGGCGTACGCCGATTCACCACTGGCAATACCTGCCCGTGTGGAATTTCGGTGCGCGTAATCCGGGCGTACCGGTCAGCAGAACGCTTGTAAATGACGGCGGCGATGTTGCACGTTTCATCATAGATAATTTTGGCGAATTTCCCGTTACGGGACTCAACTCGTATTCGTTTACATTTGCGTCGGTGACGGGCGGCGTCAGACTTTTCAACGAAACACCCGCCGGCGACTTCGAATGGGAACGCGACGTTGACATCGACCCGTGGCGCACAATTCATACCGCGCCGTTCACGGTATACGGGCCCACGCTTTACGTCGGGCCCGACGGTTTCGGCACAAGCGACATAACAACGCAAATTTTAGCCGGCAGTGACGGCGTAAATTTAATCAACCCGGTTGAAAGTTTCGCGAATTTCCGTGTGCTTCCGTCGGAAAATCTCGCGCCGGGTCGTCATAACGATGTTTTATTTATCAGAAACGTCGGCGGATTCGAGCTTGCAATTCCGTTTACAATTCTCGTACACGAATACGATGTTGATTTCGTCGTTGAAGAATTTGTTCCGCGCGAACACGGTTTTGCAATCGACCTCGGCGAAGATACCCGCATTATTTCTATTACAAATTCGGGAGATTTTCCGGTTCTCGCGCTGTTCAGGGATTTCGTAAATATTCCGCCGGAATTTCAGGTGCGCGACCCGAATTGCACCGCTGTGTTTCCGCAGCCGTATCGTTATCGTTATGTTGCGCGGATTCGCGGATACCGCGACCCGGTTACCGGCGAAGTTGTTGCGTCCGACAGCGCGCCCGGCTACGTTTACTACGAATACGGCGACCTTATAAGTCGCGGGCATCCGAGCGCGGGGCGTTACTTTAATATTGAAGGCGGGCAAATTTTTGACCACTGGAATTTTGCCGGCGGTTATCATATAGAAGTTTATCGCGACGGCAACGGCGACCCGATTTTGGACGCTGCCGGACGGCAAACCCCGATGCTCGACATCAACGGCGATTTTATTCCCGTTATGGAATGGCATCGCATTCCGGGCGGCGGCGGCGCACCGGTTCGCGCGGACGACCAAAATCGTACGCCGACAAATCCCGACCCCGGCGATTCGTGCTGCTGCGCCGAATATGTTTGGGGACCGCGTCCCGTTCGTACTTTAACTTCAATCGGCCCGAATCAAAGCGTTTATTTAATCATCCGAATGAACTACGGCCTCGGCGAAGGGCATTTCCGCGAGTACCTGCGCCTGTTCAACGATTTCCATTTCGAAGCGCACATTCCGCTCGACTTCACGGTTATTGCGAACGAATTCGCACTTGTCGCGGAAACCGTAACCGGCGAACCCATGGTGATGATTGATTTCGGCGCGATTTATTTTGGCGACACCCTGCCCGACCCGCGAATCGTAATGCTTCGTAACGTCGGCAACACCGACCTCACAAATTATTTGACGCACCACTTCCCCATTGCGCGCGAACTCGACGACCTCGGTTTTGTCGGCAATTGGGGGCCGCCGCGCGGCGGAGCTGTTGTTCCGTCGAACCCGTTTGCATTAACGCGCAATCTGCACGCCGACTCCGAAATTTCAGGCACAACCGTTGTCGGCGCGATGCGTACGCAGGACGGTTATATCCACGGCGGCACACCCACTTCGACAATTCTGCGCGAGCGCGACGGAAGTATCGTTGTATCGCTTTGGCAGGACGTTCGATTTTGGCCGCCGGGTACGTACACGGCGATGCTGTCGGTGTTCGGCAACTACGGCGAAGCGGATGTTTTGCACATTCCGATTTCCATAACGATTTTGCCGCCGAACGCGATTGTAAACCCCGAAATTATCACCTTCGACCGCGAGGTTGTCGGTTATTCCAACCCCGGCGAAGAGGAAATTACAATTCGCAACCTCATGCCGGCCGGTACGCTCGCTAACGTGGGCTACCAATGGGTCGGCGCGAACAACGCCTTCGAAGTAGTAAGCATCACGCCCCCCGAAATCCGCGTTTACGACCACGACGAACTCGGCAATCCGATTCCCGGTACCGGTCGTTACACCCGCTTGGTTGACGACGAAGGAATATTTACCGTTCGTCCGTTGCCGGGACTTTCACCGGGAACACACACCGCCGTAATCGAAATTTTATTTGATTTTTCCGGCGACGATTTCAACGGCTTGGTCGAATTGAGCTTCACCGTAGACCCCCACGAAGGCGAACTCGAACCCGGCGAACTTTTCTGGGCGGCGCGCCCGCAGGGATATACCGTTGCGGATGTGCCGGCGCAAACCACGGCAATTCACAACACGAGCATTCGTTGGCCGTTTTACATTTACGAAATTTTCTTGCAGGGCGACGTTGCCGGCGATTCGCCGTTTGAAATTGTGTCCGCACCGGCGGTCGGCACTTTTATCCCGAGCGGAAACATGTCGCAGCTTGTTTCACTTCGTCCCAAAACCGGTTTGCCCGTCGGATTTCATTCTGACGTCGTTGTCGTGCGCGTCGCAACAATGAACCCCGCTTTGGCGCATCACGAAAATTATATCGTTGACCTCACCGCGTACCTCAGCTTTACCGTGGGAATCCCCGGAATAAGCGCGATTGTCGGGCCGGCGATGCATACGTGGCCGCCGCAGGGTTACGGCTACGCGACGCAACCGTATCGGGTTTTCACCGTTACAAACACCGGCGACAATCCGCTTTACGATGTAATCGCGTATTTCACCGGCGCGAATCCGAATTTCGTTGTAGTTGACCCCGCAACGGGCGCAGTGCTTTCCGCCGCCGACACAACCGTTCCGAGGCTGATTCCCTTTGCGCGTCGTTACGACCCGATTATCAATCCCGGCGGAATTTATCCGCACAGCGTAACATTTGCGGTTCGCCCGATTGACGGGCTTGCGCCGAACGACCTCGCCGCGCGGGAATTTACCGCGAATCTTAACGTGCGCTCATACGGCCTGCACGAAGTCGCGGAAGTAAGTTTCACCGTGCTTCCGCCCGCCGCGCAAATGCACGGAATCGGCGTTTGGGATTCCACCGACGCAAACTATGCAATTCGCCCCACCGTTGAATTTACTTTGGAAAATATCGGCGACGGAATTTTAACCGGCGGAATTTTAGCCGACGTTCGTGTGACGCTTACAAGTACGGCGTTCGAATTTGTCGGCGACACAACGCCGCGCACCGTTGCCGAAAACGGCACGACGTCTTGGCAGGTGCGTCCGCGCACAGGGCTTGCGCCGGCAACGTACACCGCATATCTCGTGGTCGAAACGCGGCACGGATTGGTGTTTAATGTTCCGCTGAGCTTCACCGTCAACCACGCCCGAGCCGTCGTTGACCCCACAATTTTCGCGTGGCCGCCGGTTACGGTCGGTTATCAGCGCGAACTCGCGCCGCCGCAACGTTTTCGCATTACAAATATCGGCGACTCGCCGATTCCGTTCCTGCCGGTATCCTTCGGCGACGGTTATGCGTTCGAACACGTAAGCCCGTTAAGCAACGAAGCCGGTTTTCCCATCAGCGTGATTCCGCCGGGCGGCGTCGGATTTGTAATCATTCGTCCGCGCCTTGATTTGCCCATGGGCGTGTATACGGATTATTTATACATCAGCGGCGACGCGGCGCACGTGCTTTTCGGCGGCGACAATATGCCGAGCATTCGTATTCCGATTACGTTCACCGTTGTGCCGCCGCAATTAACGGCAACTCCGCCGGGGCAAGCGTTTACGGCGGTTGTGGGTTACGCGACGCCTTCGGGAATTAACCCGCAAACCGGCATCATTGAAATTTCGCGAAGCAACTACAGCTACATCGTCGAAAATATTTCGGCAAGTTGGGCAACCGGCACTCATTTCAGTTTGCTCGGCGGGTTTGCAACAATTCCGACGCGCCTCATGCCGGGGCAAACTTTTAACGTGCAAATTCGTCCCGTGCCGGGTCTGCCGGTCGGAAATTATTCGGACGTTCTCCGCCTCAGAAATCCCGACGGACTCGTCCTAGATATTCCCGTTACATTTTCGGTAAGCGAATACGCGGCGGAGGCGTACCCGAACCCGCTTTATTTCGAACCCCGAATTTTCGGCTATCCCGCCGCCCCGACCGGATTCGTTGAAATTTCGAGCCTTGTGCCGTCAAGCCCGGGTCGCACCGGCGTAACGGCGACACTTGCATCCGGCGCGAACTTTGCGATTACCGGCAGCCCGACATTCGACCTTCGCCCCTACGGCGACCCGAATCCGCACCGTTTGTTCCTGCAACCGAATACCGGTTTGCCGGTCGGGCGTCACACCGACACAATTTTAATCACCGACGGCGACGGATTTTATTTGAACGTGGGCATTATTTTCGACGTAATCGCGCCGACGCGCACCGCCGAAATGACTCCGGCGCAACGCATTTGGCCCACAGTAAACCCGCGCTACACCACCGCCGCAATTCCCGAGCAAATTTTCACAATCACAAACACGGGAACCGGCTCGCTTACGGGAATCACCGCAACTTTCCGCTACAACGACGGTTTCAGAATTTCAACGCCGCTGTCAACGATTCCCGGCGCAGCATCAAATAATATTTTGACCGATTTTACGATTCGCGTTCCGGATACGACCGCGACATCCGGCGAGGAATTTAATTTCCTCCAATCGCGTCAACTTGTAATCGGTGTTCAGCCGCACCTGAACCTCGGCACGCGCACTTTCCGCGATGTGCTTGTGATCACCGACGAGTTCGGACACATTCTGCTTGAAGCCGAGCTTACGTTCTCCGTGTCGGCGTTCCGTTTGAACGTAGACCCGATGCGAGCCGATTTCCCGCCGGAAATTCACGGCTACACATTCGACCCGTGGGTTGACGGCGTTGTGAACAACGACGACGGAACAATCACAATAAATATCGTAAGCAACGAAACCTTCGGGCTTACGGACATCACCGCGCAGTTGCTTGCGGGCGCGGCAACCGCTTTTGAAATTGTATCGCCGCCGGAATCCACCATGACAAGCGTAATCGGCGGGCGAAACTTCACGAGCATAACCGTTCGCCCGAGGCAGGGGCTTCCCGTCGGCTCGTTCAGCGATACGCTTGAAATCACCGGGCATTCCGCCGCCGGTGCGGGCGTAGGCACTTTTGTAATTCCGATTCCGCTGACGTTTGCGGTTTTATATCCGCCGTTTGAATCCGAAATTACGCACTTTGTCGCGCCGGCGTACATCCCGGGCAACGTGAATTTCCTCACCGACGATTTAATTCGCATAAGAATCACGAACACCGGTGCGCGCCCGATTATTCGCCCGGAAGTAAGTTTGGCGTCCGCGAATTCGGCGTACGAAATCGTCGGCGGATTGCAGGGCGTCGGGCTTGCCGACCGTTGGCTCGGAACGGAAGCTGTTCCCGCGCTCGGCGGCGGCTACGAAATCGTTGACATTTGGGAGCAGAATTTACCCGGGCTTGCACCCGGCGCGTTCGCGTACGTTTATGTTCGTCCGCGCCCGAATTTGCCCGGCGATTATCCCTCACCGCGACTTTTCCCCGAAACTTTGATTTTCACCGCCGAAGAAGGATTTATTGCAACGGTCGGGCTTCACTTTGAGGTACTCGGCGTCGCGCCCACTTTCTACACGGAAATGACAACGGCCGCCGGCTCGGCGTCGCCGAACGCGCTTGTTTCATATATGTACGTCGGCGCGACCCGCACGATTTACACCGTCGCGGTTGAAAATACCGGCACCGGCACGTTCCTGCTTCAGGATTTGCTTCCGACAGTCAGCGGCGGATTTGAAATCGTCGGCGGATTTGAAAATTTCGACGGAACTCCCGCCGGCGGATTGTTCCTTCCCGGCGAAATCGTGTACATCCGCGTTCGCGCAACGGCGGCGACCGCGCTTGCCGTAAACCCCGGACACTCCGGCTCGGTCGGGATTCTTCACAACGGCCTCCCGGTAAATTCTCTGCCCGTTACGCTTGAAGTTCGTCCGCGCGGATTTATCGTAACCGCCCCGGCAAACAATATTTTCCGCCTGTATGTGGGCGAAGACCCGACGAATCCCTCGCCGATTTCAAACCCCGCTAACGTAATAAATTATCCGTATGCATTTGCGCGGCGCATGTATATCACCAACACGTCGAGCCATGTTTTGAACCTCGACACGGATGTTGCATTCGCGTTCGCCAACGACCGCTTTGAAATTATCGACTGGCCGGTCGCAACGATTCTTGCGCAAAACGAATACGCATATTTCTACGTGCGTCCGCGCGCCGGATTTACAAATGCGACCGTTGCGGCACTTCCCGACACCGTGACATTCTCGCACGTGTACGACACGGCAAACGTACTTGACCCGATTCAACTTATTTTGAGCGTTGTTGTGCCGACGTTCGGGGTAGGGGAGGTTACTCGCAAGACGGGTCATCATTTCTCACAAACCGCAAACGGTACGTTCGTGTATTGCGTCGGCGAAACCCACACCGCTCACACGCAGGAATTTACAATCACAAATACGAGTCGCGTTCCCCTTTGTTTTGATACCCACATGAGCGTTATGACCGGCGATGTCGAATTTGAACTTGCCGCTTGGAGCGGCTTAACCGGCACGATGCTTCTTCCCGGCGCGGTCGTTACAATTGATGTTCACCCCACCGCCGAGGCCGTTACTCTTGCAGCACTTCAAAGCCGCGGCGGGCGACGCACTGAAAATATTTACGTGCAGCACATTTGGCAATCCGCCGCCGAGCAAGCCGCCGGCACACGCGGAATGGTTCTGTATGTAAACCCGGTCGATTTCGCCGTAACGATTAACCCGAATACGCTTACGTTTTATCGTCGCGAAGTGCAGGATTGCACAAACACAGCACACCGGATTCCCGTTACGCTTGAAAATATTTCTTCGCGCGTGGGAATAAACGTGTCGGATATTGCACTGAGCTTCCCCGGGGATTTATATCGCATTTGCCCGCAATACGCAGGCTACTTCGACCCGGCAAACGCCGCATATACGCACACGCTTGCGCCGGCGACCGCCGCCGGAGAACGCGGCGCACCGTTTACCTTCTATTTAATACCCGCCGAACAATCGTTGCGGCGTATGCCCGGCAGTTACTCCGATGTTTTGCGCGTTGTTTACGCGCGCGCGCCGGTTGTAACAAGAAATTTCCCGGTTCATCTGAATATTTTGCGCCCCGAGTTTGAACTTCTCCCGGCCGCCGTTCCGCCGATTATAAACTTGGCCGTGGGCGAAAACCCGAACACGCAACAGCGCGACGTTGTTATTCGAAATACCGGACGCGGCCCGATTTACGTCGGCGATTTAAATATTTCTTTCACGGGCGCAAACGCCGGCGATTTTGAATTTGCTTTAATCACGCCGCCGACATATTTGCTTCCCAACGAAGAAATGACGATTCGCGTACAGGCGACAGTTGCCGCAAGTTTGCTCTTCGGCGCGGGACGAACCGCAACGCTTGAAGTTCGCCACATCATTCGCCCCGATGCGGTCGCAGACCCTGCAACCGCCGTTCCCGTAAACGGTGCGTTCGGTTCGCGCACGTTTACGCTCAACATCGGCGCACCGACTTTCGAAATAACTTCGAACTTCGCCGGCTTCATGTATTATTTCCGCGAGCCTCTCAACCCCGCTTTAACCGACCATCAGCAAACGTTTACGATTCGCAACACTTCCGCTGTTCCGCTGTACTTCAATCGCGGCGCGTATGTTGAAATCGGCGGCGTTCGCACTTGGATTCCCAACCCGGCGTCGGCAATTACCGAAGCCGTACCCGGCACGGATTTCGGCATGGTAACGTTCGCGTTTACGGACGCTTCAACCTTTACGTCCGCGCTGTTTGAAATCGCGGAAATCACGCCGGCGCAGTGGCTTCCTCTCGCGCCCAACGCCGAAAGAACCTTCATCGTGCGCCCCACGCGCTACGCAATTGATAATCCGGCAATGCTGACCGCAACGTTCCCCATCGACGTCAACATGCAGGTCGTTCACAGTTTGGCGGGCGCGCCTGTCAACCGAGCATTAGAGCTTGAAGTTCGACCGGTAAACTTCACCGTAGCCGTCGAACCGTCGGCGCACATCGTCATGGACAGGGGCGGAACAGCCGCAAGCAATCAACGATTGGTGCGCATCACAAATACTTCGACCCGCGAAAGCATTCCGCTTACCGGCGCAAACGCGATGAGCATCGCCTTCGACACGACCGACGTATTTGAAATCGTCGGCAACATTACCGGCTCAATCGCGCCCGGCGGCAATACGGAATTTTCGATTCAGCCGACGGAAACGGCGCGGTGGACGGTCGCGGAGGTTTATGACATTCTGCGCGTAAATTATTTCCGCAGCACAACTCCCGCAAACCCGCGCATCGACCTCACGGTAAACGCCGGAAGTTTCCGAATTGTAAACGCCGAACCCGTTCGATTTAATATTTACGCGGGCGAAACTCCGGCAAATATTTCGCATCATGTACAGCGCGTAACAATCGAAAATTTAACCGACGGCGCGATTCATTATTCGGATTTATCCGTGCTTATCAACCCGGGTTATTCAAACGGTTGGTTTGAGTATGAATGGGTCGGAAGTTCCATCGCGGCAAACAGCACCGGCGAGCTTGAAATACGCCTCATCAACACGCCCGCGCTTGCGGATTATTTTGCGCACAGCGGAATGCTTACCATGCCGCTTCTCGTAACGCCGTCCGGAATTACTCTCGTCGGGGCAGATTTAATCAACCTTGAAGCAGAAATTCGCCCCGTTAATTTTGTTGTAACGCCGGCATCTCCGTGGAATATCTCCGCAAGATGGGGCGAAACGCCGACATTTACGGCATATTTACACAATCTCTCCACAAGAGTGACGCCCGATGCGGCCGCGATTTCTCGCCTGTTCGATAACGATTACTTCGAAATTTCGGATTGGCCTGCCGGTTTGTCGCTGACGGAGCCGACGCCCTTCACAATCAGAGCGGTAAGCTCCCGTATGGCACTGGGCATACACGGCGATTTCCTGCGCTTCTCGTACGAACGAAGCACCACCAACCACGATTTACCGATTTATTTCACTGTGACCGGCCCGGAAATTATCGTCGCGCCCGGCTTGCCGTTTGACATTTACGCCGGCGAAACGGCGGTTGTCGGTCACGGAATCCGCGAAATCCGCATCACAAACAACAGCGCGATTTCGCTTGAGCTTGATAATCTCGCGATTTCATTCGAAGACAACTACGACCTGCCCGACGGCTCCGGTTTCTTCTCATACGAGCCGCTTACGGGAACGCTTTCCCCCGGCGCGTACGCATATGTCGTAATTTCCGTATCGACGCCGCCGGCAATCGGCGACGTGGGTTATTACAGCTCGCGAATGGTTGTGTCGTACGAAATCGGCGACGTTATCGGCACGATTCAGGATTACGCGGTGCTTACCCTCGATATTCGCCCGGTGAATTTCTCCGTAACCCTGCCCGACCCGTGGCACGTTACCATGAACCCCGGCGATGTCCCGGAAGACCACCCGCGCACGGTTGAACTGCTGAATCTTTCAACGCGCATTCCCATCAGCCTTGCGGAAATTTCGCGCGCGTTCGATTCTCATACATTGAGTGAGTCGATTTTCGAAATCCAATGGCCGGGCGGAATGCTTCTTCCCGGCGGAACTCGCGAATTTGTTATTCTGCCGAGCGACGAAGAGCGCGACCCCGGCGTTTATCACGACGCTTTGAACTTGTCCTTCGCGTACAGCAACACCGTAAGCGCAGTCCCCGGCGTGAATCATCATCACTCCATCACGCTTACCGTCAACCCGTTAATCGTACCGCCGCCGCCGCGTCCTCCGCGCCCGCCGCATTTGCAACCGCCGCTCGGGCAGCGACCCGGCGGATGGCTGAACAGGCGTTTATGGCCGTACCTGCCGCAAGAGCCTTCCGGCGACACACACGATGTTGACGTCGAAGAAATCGACGAAATCGAAATCGAGGCAACGGAACTCGTAATCATCCCCATAGGAAGCAACAGAATCAACCGTGCGGCGCGCACAGGAAACCCCGACTATCGCACCGTTCGCGAAACCCGGCAAGACGTGTACACGTGGCTCGACGAAACAAACGCAACCATGGTTTCCGTGCGGTTCATGGCGGATATTCTCGGGCTGCCGATTACATGGGACGGGCGAACCGCCGTTATCGACCCCGACGGTCACAATATCGCCGTTACGCACGGCGCAACTTTCATGTACGCAAACGGGATGCGCGTTCCTCTGCTGAACGCCGACAACGAATTAACCCGCACAGAACTCATCGGCGACCGCTTGTTTGTTCCGCTGCGACCGCTCGGCAACGCGCTCGGAATGCCCGTGGGCTGGAATCCGCACACACGCACAGCGTATCTGTACGTGGAAAGTACCGCCGATTTCGCCATCACCATTGTTGCGGTTTCGCTCGGAGAGGAATACGTGTACGGCTTACAGCGCAACCCCAACTACACCGCCGATGAACTTATTCACACGCTTCGCGTAAGCGACGGCGTTTACGCCCGAATGATTGACGATGCATTTATGATTCCGCTGAGAAGCGTTGCATACGCCCTTAACGCAGATGTTTCGTGGGATGCCGCAACACGAACCGCAACGGTACGCTGCCCCGTCGGCCGCGAAATCACATTTACCGACGGGCAAGGCTACATGCACGCAAACGGAAGCCGCGTTCCGACGCTTGATTTCAGCGGCGAACCGGTATCCGCCGTAACGATTCACGACAGAATTTTCGTAACGCCCCGCGCATTAAGCGAGGCACTGCGCATTCCCATCGGGCAAAACGGCAGAACGGTTTATCTGTACTCGGTATTGCCCGCGTCCGCGCCAAGCGGACACCGGGGACGCATGTGAGTTGCCGCGCATTCCCTCGAAGCCGAACAATATTCTGCGAAATAAAAAACCCTATCGACAGCAATCAGTTGCCGATAGGGTTTTTTTATGGCATACAGAATTATCAAAAAATCGCGCGAAGCGCGATTTTTAAGAAAGTTTTTGTCAAACTTTTTTCAAAAAGTTTGCGGGGTGCGGGGCGGAGCCCTGCGGTTTTGGCGTTGTCGCGCGAATTATCCCCTCAACCCTTGCCGGCAAAGCCGCCAATTCTTCATCGTTTAAATCGGCCGTTGCAATGGGCGGATGGATTGTTATGTACACATCCGCCGGCTTAATCCGATTTTTGTTAGCCTCCATAATTTTATACGTGCCGTTGATTGTAACCGGAACAATCGGCACTTTCGACTTCGTGGCCAGCTTATAACTGCCCGCCTTAAATTCGCCGAAAGAATCGCCTTTGCTGCGCGTACCCTCGGGGAAAACCACCATCGAATGACCGCTTTTTAAAATGCGAATGCCCTCTAAAATCGTTTTCGCGGATTGGCGCAAATCTTTTCTGTTCAAAAAAACGCAGTTGATGTATTTCATCCACGTTCGCAAAACGGGAACTTTCAAAATTTCAATTTTCGCAACAAATCCTTTCGGCTTTGCAATAAGCGCGAGAAACACGGCGATGTCAAAATTACTCTGATGATTGCTTATAAACAGCACAGCTTCGTCGGGGATATTCTCCATGCCCGCCATATGAAAACGCGCCCCGCTTGTACGCACCTGAATTAAAGCCCATTGCCGCACAATGAACTCCGTAAATTTCAAAAAGTCCCTTTCGGGCATGGATTTTTTTCGTATCGTCGCGATTAAAAGCAGCGGCGCGGTTAAAAATAACGTAACGGCAAATATCGGATACCACAGTAAAGTTCGCATTTTATTCTCCCGGAAGTTTTGTATTGAGTATATCACAGAACTTTGTTTTTCCGAAAAATTCTTTCCCTTGTGCTTCAGCCTTCGCGTGTCATATAGTAATCCTGTCGCCGACGCCGGAAAGGAAGATGCCCTATGAAGTACCGCAACGCAACGGAGTTATTACCGCCGCAGTTGTTATCGGAGTTGCAACAATATGCACAAGGCGAAACTCTGTACATTCCCAAAATTAAGCGTAAATCTTGGGGAGAAGGCACAGGGGCAAAAACGCTATACTCAAAACGAAACGCAGACATCCGAAACCGCTTTTCGTGCGGAAGCGGTTTGGAGCAATTAAGCAACGAATATTCCATATCGGAAGACGCGGTTAAAAAAATTGTATATAAAAAGGGAGAAAACACAATGAAATCAAACGAAATCGACTACAGCAAACATTTTTGGCAAAACGACCTGGTGCGAGTGCGTCGCGCGAAGCCGGAGGATTGGAAGCATCACTACCGGCACTTATTTAACGCCGACGACCGATTCTTTACAGACTACGAACAAGAGCTGCCTTGGGACGAAGAAACCAGAAAAGAAGCATGGGAAAATTACACAAAAGCGAACGCAAACAGCGACGAACAGATTATTTTAACCTTCGAAACGCTCGACGGCGAATACACGGGCGGCGGCAATCTTCACCGAATTGACGAGCGCAACGGCACATTTGGTATGTATGTTCACGCCGAGGAAGAACGCTATGCCATCGCCGGCGCAAACCTGATGCTGAACTACGCCTTCAACGAACTCCGCCTGAACAACTGCTCTACGGGCTTCATCGAAAACGATACAATTTTCCAACCCGTTTTTGTAAAAATGGGCTTCAAATTGGAGGGCACAAGGCGGCAGCAAGTATTCCACAAAGGACAGTATTGGAACGAAAACCTTTACGGCCTCTTGGCGGAAGAATTTAACGCCCGGAGTTAGCGGCAAACACGCCCTAAAAATCAGCCGGCTTCTCCTCAAATTCCTTCCCGGTAACGATGTACTGAATGGATACGCCGAAAATCTCATGCAGTTTCAGGAAGTTGTATGCCGTAATTTCACGGCCTCCGGATTCAATCATTTTCAAATGAACCGTGCGTATACGCATTTGCTCTGCGAGGTCTTTCACCGACATGTTGTTCGCTTCACGCAATGCTTTTACGCGGTCGCCTGTTTCGTAGCGCAGTAATATTGTATCTATCAGTGCACGTGCTTTTGCCGAGAGTATAGCTCCCCCGCGTATAAACGGATAATTTTCCATGTTTTCCATGGTGAAATCACTCCTGATTAAAAAAAGTGCGCGGAGGCGGGTGTGGACTTTCCCGCCGCCCG
>WQVC01000022.1 GCA_009781765.1 Defluviitaleaceae bacterium
CTTACGATAATGCACGGATTTTGAGGCGATTTTGCGTCAATTGAGGAAGTTTGGACGCGGCGTGCAGGATGCACGCAAGGGAAAACTGACGAAAAGTGGCGTAAAATCGACCAAAAGACGGGCGTTAGCGGACGTGGGAACACGCCCTAAAGGGGATAGTAGAATGAAAAGGTTTTTTGCAGGTTCACTTTTGCTGACAGTATTGATGCTTATTATGTCAGCAACCGCTTTTGCAGATGTTTCGGTAAACGACGCTGCATCCGATGACAATGCGGCACGCGCCGAAGAGGCTCGTAATGCTCTTATGTCAAATGCCGGAGCGCGAGGAAGAACAGGGCTGATTACAATGGCAGCTACATCTGCGCATGACGGTTCTCCCTTCATAGCGGAGTTCAACCCTGACGAGGAAACAATTACGTTTTACGAAACGGACGGTAGTGTTATCGCAGTCCGCACAAACCAAACGGAAGAGATGTTTTGGGATGCGTTGGTTGCAAACGTAAGCATGGCGTACGGTCTCGGGTTTAACATTTACGCGCTTGACTATGATGTCGCCGGTAGCTTGAACTTGGATTTTCGAACAAGTGGTATAGATGAGGCGACCGGTGTGCGTCGTGAGTATAATGCACGCGGTGAAGTGACAATATCTGAAATAATATTTGAAATTGACTACGAAAGTTTCGACCTTATCACCCCCTTTTCTTCTGTCCATGAACAAGTTGTGTGGAGCGGAATACAAACTGTTCCGGCGACATCAAATCCTCAATTGGGGCAAATGGTAGGAGGTTGGCATATCATGCCTCGCGGAAGTGCTGTGCGGATGCAGGTTCACTTACAGACTGTCGCGCCGCAAAACGCCAATTATACTGCGTTCTTTACAAACCAAATTGGAGACGATAACCGTACTTCGCAACCCTTCCCGAGAGGTGCTGTTTACTTCATGCCGCGGTGGCCGGGTGAACCGTACAGTACGAGGCTGTCGTTATCCGGCAATTTGACTGCTTTTCGGGCAGAAACTCGACTTTGGTTTTGGTGGCCTCGCTAAGGAATGCCGAAATAATAATATTCGGTTTTAAGGAAACACAGCTTGAAGAAAAGTTGAAATTTGCCCCGCTGTAAACATGGCGGGGCTTTTTTTACGCACACCTGCTCTCTGTACTGACCAAATATAAGAGTCGATTCCGGTGAAATCTTACCACCTCGACGATATGTTATAATAACTCCACGCGGAAAGGAGCAATCTCATGCTGTGTAAAAATTGCGGCGAAGTCATAGGCCGAACCGGACTCACTTGCGGCACGTGCGGAACATGGAACTCATCTGTAAATGCATCTGCCCCGCCGAACAACCCCGACCGTTCGGGCAGCCGCTCGGATTCATCTTCCGATTCGCCGGCGTCCTCTGCCGCCCCGATGCAATCCGCCGACGGCGCACCCCCCGCAAATTACGAAGCGGAAATCACATATCTCGCAAGAAGCCCTGTGTTTGTGTTGGGGTGCATTCTTATTACCGTCGGAACGGTCGGGGGAATTTTTTTCGATTTCTCGTGGCTCAGTTTTTTGGACATTGCATTTGCCGCCGTTCATATAACCGGGTTGTGGATTTTAATTTTGGGCGCGTTTTCCCGCACCCCTAACGAATCGAACATATTAACCGCGCTTTCGATGTTCAAGGTTTCGGCGGTGTTGTCCATGATTTTAACCGGCATCGTGTTTGCGATTGCCGGCATTACTCTTCTTTTTGCAACAATGCAGGGCGTCCTGTTTCTGTTTTTTCTCGCGATTGTCGGAGGCATAGGATACGCGATAATTCGGTATTATTTTTTGGCACTGCTCAGCGTGTTAAACGCCATCAAACACCGCGTAACAACCGGCAATTACACCCCGCTCGACGGATTGGGTTCGTTTGTGTTGCTGAGTTACATCGGCATCGCAATTTCAATTTTCACTTCCCTTGCGAGCATGGCGGGAGAATTAAACCCGTCGCAGGTAAACGTTCAAACGCATCACGCCCACGCCGCCATCGACCAACACGTATTTTTCGAGCCGGATTTTTTCCCGGATTTTTTCTTGGAACACAGCGAAATCTACACGGCAACCGTTGTCGAACCCTTTGCGTTTTCGTGGAGCATTTTATTTGTAATTGCCGGCGGGGTCGGGCTGATTTTGTGCCTTCATATATTAAAACGCCTTGATTGACAAACCCCTGCACAAATGCCAAAATATTTAACGAATCCCCCATCCGAGGAGCGTAAAAAATGATAGTATCAATCCGCCCGAACTCGCCGAAGGAAAAAATCAACCATCTAATCAAGTGGCTCGACGATAAAAATTTGATTGTGAAGGAATTTCACGGCAACGACCAATGCGTGTTAGGCTTAATCGGCAACACCAAATGCATCGACAAGGATATGCTTAAAAGCCTCGACATTGTGGAATCTGTGTCCGACATGACCGACACGTTTAAAGCAAGTAATCGCAAAATGCATCCCGACGACTCAATTTTGCGGCTCGCATCCGGCGAAGGTCCGCTGATTGGCGGCGGGCATTTCGCGTTAATCGCCGGGCCGTGTTCGGTGGAAAGCCGCGAGCAGCTTGTAGGCATCGCGCGGGATGTAAAAGCCGCCGGCGCGAATTTTTTGCGCGGCGGAGCGTTTAAACCGCGCACATCGCCGTATGATTTTCAGGGCATGGGCAGCGCGGGGCTGGAGCTTCTTCTCGAAGCCCGTGCCGAAACCGGTCTGCCGATAGTCACCGAGCTTATGTACCTGCACAATTTGGACGAATTTATCGAGAAAAAAATCGACGTAATACAAATCGGCGCGAGAAACACTCAAAACTACGACCTCTTAAAGGAACTCGGAAAATCCACTCAAGCCCCTGTTTTGTTAAAGCGCGGGCTTGCCGGCACAATCAAAGAACTGTTGATGAGCGCGGAATATATAATGGCAAACGGGAACGAGAATGTTATTTTGTGCGAGCGCGGAATCCGCACATACGAGCAGGATTACGCCCGGAACACATTGGATTTATCCGCCGTGCCGATATTAAAAAACCTGACGCATCTGCCGGTAATTGTTGACCCGTCCCACGCAACCGGGCGGGCAGACCTCGTTCCGTCCATGACACTCGCGGCAATTGCGGCCGGCGCAGACGGAATTTTGGTCGAAGTTCATAACGACCCGAAAAATGCCCTGTGCGACGGCGCGCAATCTCTTACACCGGAGGCATTTGCGGAGCTTTCGGCCAAAATTGACCGTCTGCGGGACGCACTCAGATGAAGCGAGTCGGAATTGTCGGACTGGGGCTGATTGGCGGCTCGATTGCCAAGGCGTACAAGCGCACGCCGGGAATTACCGTGCTTGGCGCGGACATCGACCGCTCTATCGTGGAGTTTGCAAAACTCGCCGAAGCTATCGACGGCGAATTGCACGACGCCGATTTATCATCTTGCGACGTCGTGTTTCTTTCGATTTTCCCGCAAGGGGTCATCGACTGGATTGACGCGAAAAAAAATTTTTTGGCAGGAACAACCGTTATCGACTGCGCCGGCACAAAAGGGCGAATTTGCGAAAAAATTTTTCCGGTAGCCGAGGCGCACAATTTTACTTTTGTCGGCGGGCATCCTATGGCCGGCTTGCATCGAAGCGGCTTCAAATTCAGCCGCGAGGATTTATTCGACGGCGAGCCGATGGTAATTGTCCCGCCGGCGCACGACGACATTCGCCTTTTTGATAAAATCAAAACGCTCATTGCGCCGCTCGGTTTCGGGCGCATTTCTGTAACAACCGCCGCCGAACACGACGAAATTATCGCGTTTGCATCGCAAATGCCGCACATAATCTCAAACGCCTTTGTAAAAAGCCCCGTCGCGCCGCGTCACAGGGGCTATTCGGCGGGGAGTTATCGCGATTTAAGCCGCGTTGCCCGCCTCGACCCCGACATGTGGACAGAACTTTTTCTCGAAAACAAGGCGTATCTGCTCGACGAATTTGACACCTTTATCGCATCCCTGCAAAACTATCGCGCCGCACTCGAAAGCGGCGACGCAAAAAAATTGCGCGAGCTTCTGCACGACGGAAGCCGCATAAAACGGGAAATCGACGGCCCTTAGCGCGCCAAGCGCGCAGTGGACACCGGGGACAAGACGTCAGCGGCGAAGCATACCCTCGAAGCCGGAGGCGAAGCCCCTTTTCACCGGGGACAAGACGTAGGCGGCGCGGCATTCCCTCGAAGCCGGAGGCGCGCAGCCCCTTTTCACCGGGGACAGGACGTCAGCGGCGAAGCATACCCTCGAAGCCGGAGGCGAAGCCCCTTTTCACCGGGGACAAGACGTAGGCGGCGCGGCATTCCCTCGAAGCCGGGGGGCGTTTCGCGCCTTGGCGACAAGCGTTAATGCGAATCCACAGTTCAAAATAACAGCCCGCCGAAAATGTATTGTGGCGAGCGACCGGTCTTTTTTTCGGATGTTTTTCCCAAAAAAAAGACATCGAGCGAGCCATTCACAATGCATCGGCGGGCTGTTATTTCAACAATGGATTCGCATCGTTACATACAGCGAACACCTTCACGGGCTTCTCAAGTGCGTTCGCGATAATTTATGAATACAGAGGAAGTGGTTTGCGTGAAAACCATAACAGCAGGCTTTCCGTGGTCGTCGGCCGATAACTGCGAAATTTTTATCGAACGCGGTTTGCTCGCGCATTTTACGCAAATTGCTGAATTTCGCAAAAAATTTTCCGGCGTAAAAAAATTCGCGATTATAACGGACGAAAACGTGTGCCGACTTTATGCGGAGCGCGTCGCAAACTCGCTTAATGAAGCGGGCTTCGACGTTGTAATACCCTACTTCACCCCCGGCGAGCAGTCCAAAAATATCGACACATTTTTTATGTTGCAAAACCAACTTGCCGAAAACGAAATTACCCGCTCCGACGCAATTATCGCTCTCGGCGGCGGCGTGGTCGTCGATTTGGCGGGTTTTGTTGCGGCTACATATCTGCGGGGCATTCCGTTTGTGCAAATGCCAACAACTCTTCTCGCGATGGTTGACTCGTCGGTGGGCGGAAAAACCGCCATCGACATTCCCGCCGGCAAGAATCTCGTCGGCGCGTTTCATCAGCCCGCAATGGTTGTTTGCGACCCCGACACTCTCGGAACTCTCCCCGCCGAAAACTTCGCCGACGGCATGGCGGAAGTCATCAAGCACGCCATGATTGAGTGCCGGAGGCCGGAAGCGCGTACCACCTCGGCGTTATTGCATATGCTCAACAGCGAAATTCCGATTTCCGAAAATTCCGGCATCCTTGCGGACGTCATCGAGGCGAACGTAAAAATCAAGCGCGACATCGTGCAGCGCGACGAGTTCGACACCGGCGAGCGTCAACTTTTAAATTTCGGGCATACTATCGGTCACGCTGTCGAAAAATTAAGCAGTTTTAAAATTTCGCACGGAAGTGCCGTTGCAATCGGCATGAGCATCATTACAAAATCCGCCGTGCAAAAAGGTCAATGCGCGCCGGAATGCGCGGAAATTTTGGAAAATCTGCTGCAAAAATATAATCTGCCGACGCACACGGATTTTTCGCCGCAAGAAATTTTCGAGGCGTCTCTTTCCGACAAAAAACGCACCGGCGGATTTATAATCGAGGTAATTCCGCGTTCGCCGGGCGTGTGCGAACTTGTTAAAATGCCGGTCGGGGACTTGCTTGATTGGATATAAAATCGGAGGATTGATTCATGTGACGATAACCGTTTTGCCCGCTCAAATCAGCGGCACAATTGCCGCAATTCCTTCAAAAAGCCATTTGCACCGCTTACTTATTTACGCGGCACTTTCCGACGCGCCGACGACGATTACCTGTCGCGACACAAAAGCCGAGGACATTACCGCAACAATTGATTGCCTTTCCGCGCTCGGGGCGGAAATTTGCAGAAACGAAACCGGCTTTGCGGTTCGTCCCGCTGACCGGAGCAAATTATCCGGCGACGCGACAACGCCGCTTTTTTTTCCGTGCGGCGAAAGCGGCTCGACGCTTCGATTTATGTTGCCCGTTGTAAATGCGTTGGGGCTTCGCGGCGCGTTTGAAATGAAGGGGCGTTTGCCGGAACGGCCGCTCGCGCCTCTCGACGCGCAGCTCAAAGCGCACGGCGTAAAACTTTGGCGCGAAGGCAATATTCTGCACTGCGAAGGGCAGCTCACGCACGGCACATTCACCCTGCCCGGCGATGTTTCTTCGCAATATATTTCGGGGCTGTTGATGGCGTTGCCGCTTCTCGAAAAACCGAGCCGCTTGGAAATCACCGGATTCGTCGAATCCGCCGGATACATCGACCTCACATTACAGGTCGCCGAAACCTTTACAGCCGGGGACATATCCGGAATGCCGCACGTTCCCTCGAAGCCGAACGCCGGGGACACATCCGGAATGCCGCACGTTCCCTCGAAGCCGAACGCCGGGGACACATCCGGAATGCCGCACATACCCTCGAAGCCGGAGTGTGCTTCCGAAGGGGCATGTAATCTGTCCCCCACCCTCTCGAAGCCGAATGCCGGAAACACATCCGGAATGCCGCACGTTCCCTCGAAGCAGGAATCATCGCCGGATTCCGCAACCGGATGGGCGTGTGATATCCAACCTGCGGGAGCGTATAAAAGTCCGGGGCGCACGGCGGCCGAAGGCGATTGGTCGAACGCCGCGTTTTGGCTTTGCGCCGGCGCGATGCCCGGCGGAAGTATTCGCATGACCGGGCTTAACAAAAACAGCTCGCAGGGCGACCGCGAAATTTGCGAAATTTTAAGCCGCACAGGCGCAAACGTGACGTGGGACGGCGACGACGTTGTTGTATCCGCCGGAAAACTTAACGCCACCGAAATCGACGGTCGTGCCGTGCCGGATTTGATTCCGGTTTTAGCGGCGGTTGCCTCCGTCGCGCGGGGTACAACCGTTATTCGAAACGCATCTCGCCTTCGAATAAAAGAATCCGACCGTCTCGCAACAACCGCGCAAACAATTAACGCACTCGGCGGCAATGTTTCGGAAACATCCGACGGGCTGATCATCACCGGAACGCAACAATTACGCGGCGGCACGGTTGACGCAGCCGGCGACCATCGCATCGCAATGACGGCGGCAGTCGCGCACACCGCCGCACCGGTAACCGTAACCGGTGCGCAAGCCGTAAACAAGTCCTATCCGGATTTTTGGAACGACTTGCGTTCGTTGGGAAGAAAGGCCGATTAAAGTTTTTGTCCCGCTTTTTTCAAAAAGCGGGTGGGGTTCGGGGCGACTCCCCGAAAATCAGGAGGTGAAACATTGTCAAGCACATGGAAAAGCAACCTCTCGCTTACGATTTTCGGGCAATCGCACGGCGAGGCAATCGGTATGACATTGGACGGCGTTCCTGCCGGGGAAGAAATCGACTTCGCCCGGTTGGACGCCTTTTTATTGCGACGCGCACCGGGAAACGCCCCGTGGACAACGCCGCGCAAAGAAGCCGACACGCCCGAATTTCTCGCGGGCCTCATCGGCTCTGAAGCGGGCGGAAAAACATGCGGCGCACCAATCGCCGCGATTATTCGCAACACGAATACACGCTCGGCCGACTACGACAAAAAAATTCCGCGCCCCGGTCATGCGGATTTCGCCGCGCATGTAAAATACGGCGGATTTGCGGATTTATCCGGCGGCGGACATTTTTCCGGACGGCTTACCGCGCCGCTGTGCATCGCGGGCGGAATTTGCCTGCAAATTTTAGAGCGTCGCGGCGTGAAAATCGACGCGAAAATTCTGTCGGTCAACGGCATCGCCGACGATTATATAAACGAAATTTTACGCGCAAAAGAAGCTGGTGATTCCGTCGGCGGCATAATCGAATGCGTCACAACGGGCTTGCCCGGCGGACTCGGCTCACCCATGTTCGACGGAATGGAAAATCGCATCGCCGCGCTTGCATTTGCGATTCCCGCCGTAAAGGGCATCGAGTTCGGCGCGGGATTTGCCGCCGCCGAAATGACTGGCAGCCAAAATAACGACCCCTTTGTTCTGCGCGGCGATAAAATCGAAACCGCCACGAATCATCACGGCGGCATTTTGGGCGGCATAACTTCCGGAATGCCCCTGGTTTTTCGCGTTGCCATAAAGCCGACGCCGTCGATTTCGCTCCCGCAGCAATCCGTTAATCTCGAAACACTGACGCCAACCACTTTGGAAATAAAAGGCCGACACGACCCGTGCATCGTTCCCCGCGCCGTGCCGTGCTTCGAAGCCGTTGCGGCAATCGCCGCGCTTGATGCGATGTTGCAAAAACGGGGGACACCATGCCGATATCATTAAAAAACGTGAGCAAATCATTTGCGGGCAAATTGGTTTTCTGCAACGCAACAATGTCACTTCGCGCCAACCGACCGACCGTAATTATGGGGCGAAACGGTTGCGGCAAAAGCACTCTGCTTAAAATTATCGCCGGGGTTTTGGCGCACACGGAAGGCGAAATAGTCCGACGCCCCGGAATTAAAATTTCATATGCTCCGGACAGATTTCCCAAACTTCCCTTCAAAGTCGGGGATTACTTGCTGCACATGGGCAGAATTCAGGGAATTTCCGATTCGGACATAAATAAATACGCGGATTCTCAGTTCGACCGCTTCGGCATTCCCGAAAATATAAAACAGCAGGTAATTTATAAATGCTCGAAAGGCACAATCCAAAAAGTTAATATCATGCAAGCGTTTTTGACAAAACCGGATTTACTGGTGATGGACGAACCGTTTTCGGGTTTGGACGAAAGTTCTGTTGAGGAGCTTATTCGGCTGTTGGCCGAAACATCTGATACGGCCGTCATAATTTCGTGCCACGAAAAATTATTGGCGCAGCGGATAACCGCCGATAATTTATATGTTTTCGACAAACAAAGCCTTGTCAAAAGTTCCGAAATTTCCAATCGTGTGAGCATCAAAATTATCCCCGGCGATGCCGGTGATTTTTTCAACGACAAAATAATTTCAACAGATACAGCAGAAGACATGTGCGAAATTGTCATCGAAAAAGAAAATTTGAAAGAAATTTTGTTTTTGCTGCTCGAAAACGGGCATGAAATTTATTCGGTTAATCCGAGAGAATGTTGAAAATCAAGGGGTAGCGGCATGTTGGTTGCGCTGGTTAAATACAACATAGATTATTACATCAAGTCGGTACGATATTTGCCGCCCTGTCTTATTTTTGTTGTTTTTCTTGCACTCAACTATCAAACATCGCCAATAGGCATTTGGAGCAACCTGCACATAACGTCCTTGGCAATTTTCATTTTGGCGAATTGGCTGAGCGCGAGTCTTGTCAACAGCGAGGATAAAACGCAACAATATATTACAAGGCTTCATGCAAATAACGACACGGTATTTCATTTATCAAAGCCGGTGTCGGTAATCACTTTGCTGATTCCGTTTTATGTACTTACGCTTTTAATCCCGCTGATAGCGGGTTCGTTTCCGAGAAATTTGCATGTAAGCGAAATTTTTGTTTATTTGGCAGCATACTTTTTAATCGGATTTTTAGGCGTATCGGTCGGGATTTTTTTCAATTCGAACATATTTACAGGCGAATCGGCAATTATGTTGCATCTTATCGTTACGGGCGTTCTCGTAATACCTTTTAATGTGATTTTTGATAACATTTTACCTGTCGTATACGCTTATTATTTTTTGCCGCCGATAAATTTTACGGCAGACAGACTGCACAGCCTCGGCGACGACAGATTTTCGGCGGATTGGACTTTTTTAATTTTCGCTGTTTGGGCGTTAAGTTACGCAATTATGCTCACAGCACTTTATATTTTTGTTATGCGCAGGAGAAATAAAGAATAATTGCGCTGTGTCGCACTTCGTATATGAACCCCTCTTTTCGGCAAAGATATACCAAGCTGCAAAAACATTAACCTCCTTTGTCGCCAAACTCTGAATTGAAGGGCGTGGCTCGTCGTCGGTAAATGTTTTTCGGCACTTGGTACAATGAAAAGATTTGCCTGAAAACAGGGGGTTATCCACATGCTCCGCAAGTTGAAAATTTTTGCAGTTTTATTTTTTTGCGTAATTTCCGGCTACACAATCGGGAGTTTTGCGCATCTTTTTCGTTTTCCCGGCGAACTGCGCCTCACGGAATATTCAACATATAACGTAAATATCGGCGGGCGGTCGCGCACGATTCAAACGGGAAGCCGTGGCACAGATGAAATGGTAATCGAGGCGTTCGGCGTGCCGCTGCGACGCATCACTCTCGACGTCGTGCCGGAAGTTGAAATCGTCCCGCTCGGAGTTGCAATCGGCGTGCGCATAAATACCGACGGCGTTATGGTTTTGGGAACGCAGTCGTTTCGCGGCGAATGCGGCGAAATGTTCCGCCCCGCGCATGACGTTCTGCTCGGCGGCGACTTAATTTTGCGCGCCAACGGCATCGAAATCAACAACAAAGAAGACCTCACACGCTTCATCGAAACAAGCGACGGCGAAATTATTTTTTCCGTTCGGCGCGGCGAAGAACGGCTCGAAGTTGCCGTAACTCCCGGCATTGCCGAAAAAGACGGCGTTCGGCGAATCGGCGTTTGGGTGCGCGATTCCACAAAAGGAATCGGTACGCTCACATTTTTTAATCCGGAAACCGGCGCGTTCGGCGCACTCGGTCACGGAATTTTGGACGTTGACACAAAAACGCTGCTTACCGTTCGAAGCGGGCGAATCATGCCGTCAACGGTAACGTCGGTAACGCGCGGCGTTCGCGGCGTACCCGGCGAGCTCGAAGGCTCGGTGGACACCTCCGCCACGCTCGGCACAATTTACACAAATTGCACAACCGGCATTTTTGGCGAACTCGAACCCGAAACCCTCGCCCGCTATGCCGACCTCCCCCGCTTCCCCATCGCCGGCCGCGCGCAAATACAAGAAGGCCCCGCAACAATTTTAACAAACGTGTCCGGAGCCGACGTGAAATCATACGAAATCGAAATCGAAAACGTTCACATGAACCCTTCCGACGAAACAAAAGGCATCGTAATTCGCATAACCGACCCCGAGCTTTTGCGCCAAACCGGCGGCATAGTTCAGGGCATGAGCGGCAGCCCGATTTTGCAAAACGGGCGAATTATCGGCGCAATCACCCACGTTTTCGTACAAGACCCCACTCGCGGCTACGGAATTTTTATCGAGAATATGGTCGGCGTGGATTATCATAACCAAGTTCTCGGGGGCTCCGTTCTCGGAGGCGTTGCCCCCGAACCCCCTTGCCCGCCAAGCGGGCAGTGAACGCCGGGAACACATGTAATTTTCTACACATTCCCTCGAAGCCGGAACAGCTTCCTGTGCATCAAAAAACCGCGCTTCGCGCGGTTTTTTTTGTTAAAGTTTTGATGAAACTTTTTCAAAAGTTTCCGGGGTGTGGGGCAGAGCCCCGAGGTCTTGGTAAAAATTAAATATTTATAGCCGCGCCGGCCTCAGCCTGCTTGCGTGCGGCCTCCTGCATCTTCAAAAAAATTTCGCGCGGCGGGCGAACCTTGAATACCGATACGGATTTTTTGAGCATCTCGGCCTGACGGCTGAGTTCTTGGCTTGCGAGGGAGCATTCGAGGGTCGTCGCCGAGCTTGTTTCGATTGTTTGCGAAATGTCGTTTACGCCGAGATAAATTTGGTCGATGGCGTCGGCCTGTTCTTGCGCCATGGCGGAAATTTGCTCCACGAGAGACGAAACTTCTGCAACGTGCGCGGCGATTGTGTTAAGCGAATCGGCGGTTCCGGAGGCAACGTTTATGCCGTCGTCAATTTTGCGAAGGGAATCTTCGATTTCGGCGATGGAACTTTTTGTGGCGGTTTGGCTTCGCGTGGCGAGATTTCGCACTTCGTCGGCAACAACGGCAAAACCCTTGCCGTGTTCGCCGGCGCGCGCCGCCTCAACGGAAGCGTTAAGCGCGAGAAGATTTGTTTGAAACGCGATGTTTTGAAGCAGTTCGATAATTTTTGTGATGTTTGCGGACGAGGCCTTTATGCTTTCGATGGTTGTAATCATTGCCTGCATATTTGCAGTGCCGCTTTTCGCGCTGTCGGTTGAAAGCAACGAACGTTCGTTTGCCGTTTTCGCCCGCTCCGCGCTGAGGCGCGTTTTTTCGTTTATGGACTCCACGGACTCGTTAAGAATTTTAATTGCTTCGGATTGGCGCGTCGCGCCGGAGGCGAGGGTCATTACGTTTTGCGCCATCTGCTCCGAACCTTCCTGCACTTTTGCCGCGATGCCCTGAACTTCCCAGAGGGAGTGGTTGAGGGATTTCAAAATTGAAATCAACGCCTCTTTAATCGGGCGATATGAGCCGATGTAGGCGCGGTCGATGGGAACGGTTAAGTCGCCGTTCGCGAAAGCAATCAGAATTTTTGTGATTTCGTCAACGTTGTTGATGAGTTGTTCGCCGGTGGAATTTACGGTTTGCTTGAGCATATCAAAAGCACCCCTGTAATCGCCTTTTACGGGGGTGTTGAAGTTGCCCATTGCCATTTCCGCAAGCGAAATTTCGATTTCCGCAATGGGGTCGGCAACCGTGCCGAGCAGATTATTCATTTCGCGAATCAGCTTGCCCCAGTCGCCCTTGTATTTATGCTCGTCGGCGTAAACATCAAGAATGCCTTGGGCGGCATTGTGGAACAAATGCGCAATTTCGCCGTGAATTTCTCGCAAGCTGTTTACAATTACGTCGAAATGTTGGTTGATTGCGGCTTTTTCGCCGGGAAGCTGTTTTACGCTTATATCGAAATCGCCGTCGCCGATTGCCTCCAACACTTCGAAAACGAGTGACATGTCGTGGTTAGCATTTTCAACAAGAGCGTTTCCGCGTTCGCAAAATTCGCGAAAAACGCCCAAATAAATTTCGGGGTCCATGCGATAGCTGATATTCCCCTCGGCGTTTACCTGACGTTCAAGCTCCATAAAGTCGCTCATAAGCGAACGAATTACGCTCGAAAGGCTGTAAACGTCGGCGGCAAGTTGCCCGATTTCGTCGCGACGAACCGCTTGGTGGCGCACATTTAATTCGCCGATAGCCAAGTCGCGCATGTTAAGCATCATGCCTTCGAGGGGGGTTGAGATGTTGTTTCGCACAATTATGCCCAAAACCAACAGAACGGCGATTGCCGCAAGCGCAATTGCAACCGAAACCCACACCGAGCCGGCACGAATGCCCGCACTTCGCGCAAGGGCGGCGTCGGCGCGAGCTTCATTTATGTACGCAAGCCGCGCAAGCTCAGCCCCGATTGCGTCGTTATGCGGCACGCAAACCGACTCAATTTGATAGGCGGCTTCGGCGATTTCGCCGCGCAAAGCCATGTCGGTGATGTTTCTTATTATTGTTGCCGCCGCGGGAAGCGAATCGGCAATATCTCGCGCGATGCGATATTCTTCGGTGTCCTGCATACCGTTGTCGATGAGAATGCGCAAATATTCGTCGGTATCGATAACAAGACGCTCGTAAAGCGGGCCGATTGCGGCAATGTACGCCATGCGATGCTCGTCGGAAACTGCGAGAACCGAATCGCGCACGTACATGCGAACCACACCGAACGCCTCAACCATGCGAGTAAGACGAGTTTGCAGCGCGGAATTTTGCGCGGTCATCTCGTCAACGCTTGCAGACATCCGGTGCACCTGCCAAATTCCGAACAATGCCACAATAAAAATGGCCAACACCGAAACCGCCACAATAATGCTGATTTTCGTACGCACTTTTAAATTATTCATTTCCCGCACCCCTCCCGGAGAACACCCTCACTGCTTTACGACGCGACTTATTATGATACCGTTATACCATCGAGGCAGACCCAAGGCAAGTAGGTTGTACCGTTTGCAACACGTTCTTTTGAAATTGCCGAAATATTTTTTAATGCGTCGAAGATGTTAAACGAAATCATTGTTTCCTGAATTGCGTCGGTAATCGCGCCGTTTTCTATGAGAAAGCTGTTTTTTGCAACGCCGGAAACATCGCCGGATGCCCCCGGCGAACCGCCGCTGAAGCGATTCAGCAAAATTCCGCGTGACGTGGATTTAATCATTTCCGCAAGGGCGACATCGCCGGGAAGAACTTCATAATTATATAACGAAGTATCGGCGCGGGGTTTGCCGGTTTTTTTTGAGCCGTACAACCCGAGCGAAAAATTTTTTAATACGCCGTCTTTTATGAAGTCAAGGTCGCGGGTGATATAGCCGTCGTTTGTGTAGCGCGGACCGGTAATGATATGCGGCTCGTTAAGCGGCGCGGCACGAAACGTGAGTTTTGTGTCGGCAACTTGTGAGCCGAGCGCGTCTTTCCAACGCGATGTGCCTTCAATAATTGCGCGGTCGCCGAGAAAATTATCGTGAATAGTACCCCAAAGCATATCGGTGCAGGCGGGCGTTACGATTACTGTGCCGACAAATTTTTCTTCAACCGAGCGCGTGTCGAGAGATTTTACGGCTTCTTCGAGTAACGTGCGGTGCATTCCCGCGTCGATGAAGGGCGTTGTCGGTTTTTCAAAACTCGCGCCGTCGTAGTTAAACGACGTACCTTTTTCGCCGTCTTTTGCCACGAACATGCTGTGAAAATTATATGCGTCGTATTCCGTGCCGAAAATTACGCCGTTGGAATTTGCATAGGTTTCCGTTGCGGCGGTGAGCGTTGACGAAAATCCTTCGATTATTATTTTCGGAAACTCGTCGCGAATTTGCTCGATATATTCGCGGCTTCGCGAAAAAAGCCCGGCTCTGTCGTTCGTGATTTCCGGCTTGATGAAATTTTTATTTTCAACGAGTTCGGCGATGTCGAAGGCGTCGTCGGGTTCGGAGGATTTTGCTGATTCGATACATGCCGCTGCGGCTTCGTCGATGCTTGCTTTGTCGTGCTTGTTTATAACGGAAACGCCGCGTCGTCCGCCGACAATCGCCGTTAATATGAGGCTGTTATCGAAAGTTGTGCGCATTAACGTGAAATCGTTCGCCTCGATGTTAAATTCGTCGCGGCGCGATTTTTTCGCAATGCAGGAGGACTTGTCCGCCCCGGATTTTTTAAGCGCGTCAAGCGCGTATTGTGCGATTTCTTTAGGATTCATTTATCTGCCTCCGATAGTCATGTCGCAGCGAAGTGCGGGACCGCCCATGCTTGTTGTCATTGATTGTTTTTTGCCGCAAAACCCGGAAATTTCCCACGCCAAATCGTCGGAAACCATATCGACGGTTTTTAACATTTCAAACGCAACCCCGGAAATCGTTGTTTCGCGAATTGCACGACCGAGCTTGCCGTTTTTAATTTCGTATCCGAGGTCAACGGAAAACATGAACTCGCCGGTGCTGTCGGCTTGTCCGTTGCCGGTTTTGAGCAAAAAATATCCGTCGTCAACGCTTGCGATTAAGTCGTCGAATTTATCCGTGCCGGGATGAATGACGGTGTTTCTCATGCGAATGAGGGGTTCGTCGGAAAATTCAAAAGCGCGGGCATTGCCTTGCGGCTTTACGCCGAAACGTCGCGCCGTTTCGCGACTGTGCATGAATCCGCGCAGAACGCCGTTTTCGATTAAAATCGCGTCCTCGGCGGGAACGCCTTCGTCGTCCACGTAAACGGGAAGCGGACATGTTTCGCCGAAAGCCGTGTGCGCGAAATCCGTCATGGAAATTTTTTCGCTCGCGACTTGTTTGCCCAAATTATGCGCCGCAACCGAGCCGCCCAGAACCAAATCCGCCTCAACGGTATGCCCGACGGCTTCGTGGGAAAGCATTCCGGCCAAATCCGGGTGCAGAACGCATTTTTTCACGCCGGCGGAGGCGTAAACGCCCTCACGCTTGTCCATCAAATTTTTATACAGCTCGTCGAGTTGCGCTTCGAGGGCGGCGGGTTCTTTGAAAAATTCGTCGAACCGCCCGACGTGCGAAAAGCCTTTGAACAGCTCCACCGGAACGCCGTCCGAAGTTTCCGCCGCAAACCACGCATAAACCATTGCTCGCGGCTGAAAGGAATGCGAATCCGCGCCGTCGGAAACGGCAAGCAATTTTTCGATATACAGCGCGTCGGCAACAACCGTGCGGCTTGATAAATTTTTATATTTTTTCGCGATAAATTCGTCAAGTGAGCGGGCGTAGTCGATTAAAACGCTTTGCGGGATGTCGCTGAAAATCGGCTGTTTAAGCCCTACTTTCCCGGGAGCATTTTCGGTTTTCGGCAGCGGCGGTTCGCCTTTTTTGATGTTTTCGTCCATGAACCGTGCGTTTTCTGCGGCGGTTTCAAGTACGCTCAGTACGCTTTCCGGCGAATACTCCGCGCCGGACGCAAATCCGTACAGTCCGCCCCGCTCCACGCGTGCGCAAACGCCGCTTTTTTCGCTTTGCGCGTTGCCCACCATGTTGCCCGCAAGCATCACCACGCGCTTGTTTGTATTCACCTGCGCACGAAGCTCGGTGTGTTCGGTAAAGAGTTTTTTTTGTGCGGTTAAATAGTCGTTCAGCATGGTTTTCTCCTTCTCTTTTGGGGGGAGTTTTATTCGGCGGTATTTCGGAAAACAATTTCGTTCGGGCGAACCATGCCCAAAACATCGCGGGCAAAACGTTCGACATAGGCGTCGCTGTCGAGGCTGTCGATGTGTTCGGTGAGGCGTAAGTTTTCGGCGCGTTCGCGTTCGATTTCGGCGTTCAAGCGTGTGTATTCGGCGCGAAGCTCGTTGTAGTTCTCCATTTGGGTTATGAACAGCGCGAACAGCAAAATTAAAATTGTCGCCCAAAAGATGTAATAAAACACAAGAACGCCCTGGCGTTTGCGTTTTTTTGCGGGGGGGGATTGCTTCATATTATCACACTTTCCGGCGGGGATTATACTTTTTTGCGAAAAATAAACCAGTTTCGTCCGGCAGTTTTGCCCTTTATTTTGCCATATCGAGCCATACGCGACAAGCCCGAACGAAATTTCGGTGCGAGGCGTTTATACAACCAAATAAGCGGCGCGAAAATAATTTTAAGCGCGGTGATAATAACTTTTTTCAAAAATTCGATTACCGTTACGAGAATCTTTGTGAGCGGGCGGGAAAGCGCGGCAAAATAAAGCACGACTCCGAGAGCCGCGCCGAGTACCGCAAACAGGCGAATTTCGCCGAAATTTTCGTGCAAAAGAAACCAAAACATAACGCCTGTTGCGGCAAGCCAAAAAACGGTGTCTTGCGCGGCAACGGCGTATTTTGCAAAAAGGGGCATGGTTTTTCGCAATATGCGAAAAGCATCGTAAAGAAAACCGATGCTTCCGCCGGTAAGAACCGCCCAAAGAAAAAGCAGCCCCTGCGCGGATAAACCGTAAATCACCGGAACAGCCGCCCCATAAACGACTTTTTGCCCGCGCTTGAATTTTCGTACGCAACGCCGTCGATTTCGCCGGACACGGAAAGCTCACCGCTTTCAAGGTTTATGCGGTTCACATGCAAATTGACGCCGCGAATTATTATTACACCCATTTCGGTTTCGCCGATAACCGTTTCTTCGTCGAAAGAAATCACATCGGTTACGCCCAAAACATTAACATGCTCACGCTTTTCAATGGTGATGCTGTGCCGCGAGGGCGAACGCTTTTTGTCTTCTCCCGGCATACGCAAAGTTGTAACTGTTGCCATAAAAATGCCTCCCGTCCGTTTTTTGGAGCAGTTTTTCCGTGCCGAAGCAAAACTGTTATATCAGTATACGGACAGGGCGGCGAAAGTAGAACCGTCAGAAACACAGCGGCTTGCGTTTCGGTACGTAAAATTTACCGACAAATTCAAAACCTATCGGTAGCCGGTTGGTTACCGATAGGTTTTGAAATCTTACAAAACTTGACACTTTCGTGCAATCAGTGCTACAGTTTGTTGACGCAACCTCACGGGAGACACAAACGCCTAGGGGGTCTTTCGGGTCAAGTCAAAAAAACTTGCGGAGATGATGCTTATGTCAACAAAATCGTCACAGGTCAGCACCCTCAGACTGCAATTTTATCAAATGGGAACGCCTCAAAAAAGGCAATTTATCGAACGGCTTCGTCCGCAGGTTATCAGTACAAGAAACGCCGAATACAAGGCGTTGCTGGATGAATGCGTTCGAGCATATAACGCCGAAGTCGCGCAGGCGAATGCGTCGCCCCCGAAACCGGCGTCTTCCGCTGCAAGACCTCAGCCGCGTGTTTCGCAACTGCGCGCGGGGCAAAATCGCATTTTTTGTTCCGGTTGCGGCGTGCAGCTTGAAAGAACCGCGCGTTTTTGTTCGTCGTGCGGATTTCAGGCGAACGCGGCAGTCGCAAACGAAGACCCTCGATACCCGTCGTATACATACCATGACGTCGGCGATGCTTCATTTATCGGCTTGTTCCGTAAACATTTTTCGGGCGGATTGTATTTAACCGCGATAGTGCTTGTTACAGCCGGCATGATACTCGGCAACCTGATGTCGGGGGTTTTCGGCTTGTTAGTGCTTTTGCCCGCTGTTCCGGCGTTAATTTCCTATTGGATTATGTTTTCCGCCGCAAAATCTCCGGATACTCAAACAAAAGCTCCCGGAGCTTTAACAGTATTTCAAGTGTATTACATCATTGAATTTGTGATTGTATGCCTGCTCGGGCTTGCGCTTGCTTTTTTGGCTGTGTTGACTTTGGCCGGCGGAGCAGTTTTGGGTGAACTGGGATTAAATGCGGGAGGATTTGCATTAGGGGGCGTCGCGATTGTTTTGTTGGTTTTCGCCGGCGGCTTGATTGCATTTTTTGCCGTGCAGCTCCGGGCTGCGTTGCAGGTTATTGCATCTTTGAAAAAAGGACTTGCGACAAATTTGAAAACTCCCTTGCACGGCGTAACCACTTACGCGGTAATGGGCTATATAGCTTACGGCATTATAATTTTGAGCTCTTTAGCGGGAGTCCTCGCGACAGACGCCGCAATGAGCATGATGCCTGCCCCTTTAGGTTCTCCCGTAAGCAGCGCGGTGTTATTGCTAAGCACTGTTTTAAGCCTTACTTCGGCGGTTGGAGGAATTTTGTTCCGGACGGTTTTTCTCATCCTTAATAATGCGTTAAAAATTCCGTGATTTCCACGCTTTCTCATCTGATTGACTGGATTTATCCGCCCGCATGTGTTGCATGTCGGGTGCTTTTGCCGCTGAACGAATCGCGGCGATTTTTTTGCGCGCGATGCGAAGGGCTTTTCGATGCAATTTCCGAGCCGATTTGCGGGCGTTGCGGTGCACCGAGCACCGGAGACATACGCAGCTTACCGCACATTCTCTCGAAGCCGGATGCGGCTTCCTGTGCAACACAATATAATTCTTCGTACAACCCGGGCGTCGAGCCGGAAAACAACTTTGCAACCGATACCCTCCCCTCCCCCGCCGCCTGTCCGTCGTGCGCCGGAAAAACTTTCTTGTTTGAAAAAAATTTTGCTTCATTTATATACGACGATTTACTTCGCGAGCTTTTGCACGAAATAAAATTTCGCGATAACAAGCGGGTTGCGGCGGCATTGGGGCATATTTGGGCGGCGAACTGCTTAAATTTTCCCGAAAATATTTCCGAGTACACGCTTGTTCCTATGCCCATGCATCCGAAAAAACAGCGCGAACGCGGGTTTAATCAGGCGGATTTATTGGCCGCGCCTCTTGCCGCCGCGTTAAAAATTCCCGTGTCGAAAGTTTTGCGCCGAACAGTTGATACGCCTCCGCAATCGGAAATTCATCCGTCGCAACGAGCGGAAAATGTGCGCGGTGTTTTTGAGGTTTGCAAAAAATTTCAAACAAACGAAAAAAAATTTATTTTGGCGGATGACATTTTTACCACCGGCGCAAGCCTGAACGAATGCGTGCGAGTTCTGATAAAATCAGGCGCGAAGCAAGTTTTATGTATGACTTTGGCAATTTCGGTAAAAAACTAATGTTACGGATGAATTATGCCGATATATATATCAGAGAGAAAAAAGAAAGGAGGGCCGTCATTATGGACATGCGGATTTCAAATGTATATAATGCCTATGCGGCACAGCCTAATCGCAGTGTTCAAAAGCCCGGTCATGCAAATTATGAACGTGAGGGTACGGATACTGTGTCTTTGTCGGCCCGCGCCGGAGAGTATCAAATGGCACGCAACGCTGTTTCCGACATCCCCGATGTTCGCGAAAATTTGGTAAGTCATTTGCGTGCAATGATTTCGTCGGGTGCGTATAACGTTTCGGCACAAGATGTTGCAGCGCGCATTTTTGGGGAATAAGGGCTTGTTCAAACACACGGATGTTATATAAAAGCTCTTTCGGGCTGCCCGAAGGAGTTTTTGTGGTGGAGGTTCTGAGGCATGGCAGGTATGGTTCATCAGCTTATTAACATTATGAAAGAACAAACCGAGCGTCAAACCGAGCTTTACGGCCTTTCTTTAGAGGAAAAAGAAGCTATTGTCAAAAATGACATTGAGCAGCTTCAAAATCTTCTGGGCTTAAAAAACATGGTGCTTTCGCAAACCCACCGCCTCGAAAAACAGCGAATCGCCCTCGTGGAGGACATCGCCGACGTTACCGGCAATAAAAAAGATGACATCGCCCTGTCTGACGTCATCGAAATTTTGAAGGACAAACCCGAAGAGCAGGAAGAATTGCGAGAGGTAGGCAATGCTCTGCGGGAGTCTGTGGAAAAATTGAAGGAAATAAACGAGGTTAATAAGTCTCTCATTGAAAGCTCGTTGGAATTTGTCGAGTATTCGCTAAACGCTCTGCGTTCAACAATTGCGCCCGAGCCGGTAGAATATCCGACGTTAAAAAAACCGCTTGCCGATGAAAACGGCGGAGCGGGAACATATAACACAACAGGTTAGGACTTCTTGCATAGCTTCAAGATTTTCGGTGACGGGTTCGCGGATTGCCGAGCGGCGGTCGTTTTGTGAAGCAAAACGACAAAAAGCGAGGCGTTTTGCCGCGCACCCTGAAACGAAAATTACAGACGCGCAAGAAGTTCATTAAAAAAGGGGATAGGTAGTTATGGGATTCGGGGGATTAACAATCGCAAACAGCGGTATGCGAGCCGCTCAACGGAACTTGAATGTAACCGGGCATAACATGGCAAATGCCGAGGTTGCGGGCTTTTCGCGCCAGCGGATAGTTCAAAACTTCGCGGGGCAGCGCAATGTCGGCTTCGACGGCGCAAGCAATCGTATGCAAGTCGGTATGGGTGCGGACTGGAGTAATGTCCACCAAATCCGTAACGAATTTTTGGATATAAACTTTCGAAACAACGTGAGCCGCTTAAATTTTTATTCAACAAAGGTGCAAGCCGGCGTTATGATTGAAACAATTTTGGGCGAGCTTCACGGCGCAAATAATTTTCAAGGCGCACTTAATCGAATATGGTATTCGATACAAGAGCTTACCGCCCATCCCGACGGGCATCACACGCGCCAATTTTTTCTTGCAAACGTGAACACGTTTTTGGTAAACGCCCAAACCGTGTACAACGACCTCTTCGAGTATCAGCAAAATCTCGACGCGCAAATTCGCGAAGTTGTATACGGGTCGCGCGGAATTAACGCTACAGTTTCGGCAATCGGCGAGCTTAATGTTCGTATTCGCTTCTTGGAAAAGAACGGCGACATGGCAAACGATTACCGCGACCAACGCAACCTTCTTGTAGACCATCTCGCAACGCTCATTCCGATTCACGTGCGTCATGCCGATAACGGCGACATGAATATTACATCCATGGGGCATCACATTTTAACGGGAAATTCCGCGTCGCCGCTCGGCTTGCGCAATATTGCCCGCGAATCCAACTTCGTCATACCGGTTTTCACGCACGAAACCGATGTGTTGCCGTCAAACACCCCGCCCGAAGAGTTTACTTCCTTTATAAATTTCGACAGGCCGATTAACGCCGCAAACAGCAACGATAACGGCAAATTATTCGCGCTTATTCAAGCGAGAGGCACCGCTCCGAAAAATCATTTGAGCGCGGATGTTTTGCCGCCCCTCACTTTGGCGGAGTTAAATGACGCAATTGCCCAAATTTCCGCCGATGTTGCGGGCGGTATGACCATCGGCGACGCGCTTGAAGCCTTCGAACTCGCAAACCCCGGCATTTTAAACCGCGACATTCCCGGGTTCATTCCGCAAATTGTTGCGGCTATCGACGCGGGCAACGCGGCACTGGTTGCGGAACTTGAAGAAGAAATGGCGCGTAACGTTCGTGCGCAAATGTTTAACCACGCCGCGCATATGTGGTCGGTTGAAAACGCAAAAATTCCGCAAGTTATGATGAATCTCGACCGAATTGTGAATACCGTTGTAACGAAATTAAACGACGCATTAACCGGAAATTTACGCGGCCCGGACGGAAATTTTCTTTTTTATGAAACCGACGCCGCCGGAAATCCGCTCATTCCCGACCCGCTCGACATCGACCCCGTAACGAATGAGCCGCGTCGTGTACCCGTTCGCCCGCGCGACCTTAACGGCGAGTTCGGCATACCGCTGTTCGTGCGCCAAACAGACGAGGCGTTGCCTTCCGCCGACAGAGTGTGGCCGGTAGACCCGCCTCAAGACCCCAACCGCGCAACCACGATTTTTACAATAAATAATATTCGACTGAATCCGGATTTCCGCCTTGATGCGGGGCATAACCACTTAGCACTCTCGCTCAGCGGTGCTCCCGGCGATACCGACCTTCTGGTTGCGTTGCAGGAAGTGTGGATGGATGCGTCAAGTTTTTACGCAGTGGAAGTCGGCGGTCGCCAATTCAACGTGCAGGATGCATACATTCGTCTTACCGGAATGGTCGCGACAGAAACCGCCGAGGCCGCAAGTCGCGTAACCACCGGAACAATTCAGGTAGACCAAGCGCAAAATCAGCGCATGTCAGTAAAAGGCGTGTCGATGGACGAGGAAATGGCGGCGATGCTGCGATTCCAGTTCGCGTTCCAAGCGGCATCGCGAGTCTTCAATATGATTGACCAAATGATTGACCGCGTAGTAAACGGCACCGGTCGCGTAGGATTATAGTCCCCATTTCGAGAGGAGCATTACAATGCGTTCAGCATTTTTCGGATTACACGTAGCAACATCGGGCTTGCATACCGCCCGCGGAGCGTTAAACGTAACATCTCACAACCTTGCAAATGCGGAGTTGCCCGGATTTTCGCGTCAAGTTGCGCAAAAATCGGCATGGATTCCCTTGCAGGGCACCGGCAGAGGAATGTACGGCACGGGTTCGCACATAACAAGCGTTGTGCAGGTGCGCGACCGCTTTCTCGACAGAAAATTTTGGCATCAAAACGCGATTTCGGGGCAACATGCCGCTGTGAATCAGGGCTTGAATTTCGTCGAAACCGTGTTTAATCAGCTTCCCAACGCCGGCGTAAAGCGCACATTTAATGTGTTCTTCTCCACAATCCAAGACCTTACAACCCGCGCACACGAGCCGACTTTTCGTACAAATACGATTATAACCGGCCAAACTCTTACGGAGCAAATTCGTCAAAACGCGCTTGCGCTTCAACGCCAACAAATGGACTTGAATCGCGAATTTGCCGATGTTGTTCATCAAATAAACAGCTTGGGCGACCAAATCACCGACCTTAACCGCCAAATTCATATTTTTGAGCGCGACGGAAGCAACGCCAACGATCTCCGCGACCAACGCAATTTGCTCATCGACAGGCTTTCCGAGCTTGTAAACGTGGAAGTCAACGAGCGCGACCATTCAACGCCGGCCACGCCCAACGACCGTCGCCTTTTCATTCGAATCAACGGCTACGATTTCGTGAGCCACAATCGCCTGAATCGCCTCGAACTTGTTGCGCGTGACGACGTAAACGATACTCGCGCCGGAGTGCGACGCAATGAAATGGACGCGCCCCATCTTTACGAAATATTTTTTGAAGGTTCCGGCTCGCGTTTTAATATTCACAGCCACACATTGCGCGGAACATTACGCGGAATAGTTGATGTTCGCGACGGAAACGGCGGGCAAATTACCGTACCGCCGAACTTTTCCGGGCAATTGTTGGTGCAAAATCAAATGAACGCGCTGCTTCGTACGCAAGGATTCCTCGGTACGCTTGACGCGCAACTTGCGGCGTTGTCCGCACCCCTCGCCGGAATGGTGACGCAACGCGACGCTGCACTTGCGTTCCTCGGCAATTCGGCAAACACGGCGCAGGCTCGCGCATGGGCGTTGTCGCAGCCGAACGTGCGCCTTCGCACGGAATGGAATAATCTCAACGCGCGGCAGGACGCTCAACGCGCCGCACTTTTCAATAATATTTCTCTTCGCGGCGATTTGACCTCGACGCCTCCGGGCGCAGGCGGGCTTCGCGCGAGAATTACAACCGCGTTCGGCGGAGTTGCAAACGTACCCGCCAACGTTACAACAATTTTGGGCAACATCGACACTGTTTTCGGCGCAGCAACGGCAGACACTCTCGACGTTGCCGCTCTTGATGCCCAATTGGCGTTACTTCAAGCGGAACTTAACGCCGACCCGGATTTCTCAAACACCCCGATAATGAACACGATTGCCGCGCTTCGTAACAACATCGCGACAATCAACACAACTCAGGACAATATCGACGACTTCTTCCCGGTACTCGACGACGACGGCGTAACCGTTCTTTTCGCGGACGAAGCCGCATTAACCGCGTCCCTTCTCGCAATCGACAATGCACTTGCGGATTTAACCGCCGCGACAAACTCCATCGGCGAATTGTTAAACTTCGCCGGCGACGTGGAGCGTCAATTGAACTGGGCAATCGGAAACGCGGTTCAAATGGCGAACCAACTGCAAGAAAGAATTGCCGCAATCGAAGCAGGGCTTGCGCCCGGCGTTGTTGCGACATATCAGCCGCTTCTCGACATTCTGCGCGGCGACCCCACCGACCCCACCGATACCGGACTTATCGGCGAATTGCAGGCAACGCTCGACTCAATCGCCTTTCCGGCGTCACTTAACGTTTATTCAAGCGCGGCGGATTTGAACGATTTCGTAACGGCGGTCAACGCCGCAATTGCTGCAATGGATACGGCTGCCCTCGCCGCCGACCTCGCTAACCTTGAGGCGGAATTTTTGGCAATGCCCGCCGGCATCGCGTGGAACAACGGCACAACAACTGTTTTCAAGGGCATCCCCTTCTATATGAATCAGCTTAACAATCTTGTGCGGACTTTCGCGCGCGCAATTAACGAAGGTCGCAACACGAACGGCGAGGATATTCCCGGCGCGTTCGGGCATATTTTCGGCTTTGACGCAAACGGCAACAACAGAAACGCGCTGTTTTTCACGGCGGAAAGCGCGGCCGGCGAAGGTTATCTTTTGGTTGACCCGGACGACCCGTTTGCAAGCCTCCGCTTATGGATTTTGGACGACGGTACAACCGTTGCCGACCCCAACCCGCCGGCAAACGTTGCTCGCGACAACATGGGGCGTCCGCTTTTCACAATCGACTACAGCCGTTTTAACGCGCTGAATTTCATAGTGAATCCGGAACTCATCGACGACCCGAACCTGCTTGCCTCATCAAGCAATCACAATATCGGGCAGGCAAATAACGACCTTGTTCACGGCATTCTTGCCATAGCAAACGACAACAGCCTGTTCCGCGAAGGGCGACTCATCGACTTCATTATTTCAACAAGCAACCACCTTGCCGTTGATAATCACCAAGCGCAACTTTTCCGCGAAAGCTACAACGAAATTACAACGGCAACGCATAATCTTCGCCTGTCCGTGAAATCGGTGGACTCGGAAGAAGAAATGCTTAACCTTGTGCGTTTCAACCAAATGTTTATCGCCGCGTCCCGCGTAATCAACGTAATCGACACGGTTTACGATACGCTCATCAATCGCTTAGGCAACTTTTAGGAGGTAGTATTATGCGCGTTACAAATCATATGATTTTCGGAAATTCCATGAACAATATTTGGCGCAATGCGCGTCATTTGAACAATCTTGTTACGCAAATCGAAACGGGCAAAAAAATTCAACGCCCCTCCGACGACCCGCTTATTGCCGCACGCGCGTTGCGTTACCGCACAATTTTGTCGGAAACGGAGCAGTTTTTGCGCAATTCACAGCAGGGCATGGCGTGGATGGAAGTATCGGAAGCCGCGTTCAACAGCATCCTGACGGGCAGCGCAACAACACCGTCGCTTATGCAGCGCATTTATACGCGCTTGGTTGAAGGTGCGCAAACCGGCACACAAACCCTTGACGAACATCGCGCAATTGTTGCGGAGCTTCGCCAATATTTTGACCAGATGTTCGGCGTTGACATGAATCAAACTTATTTGGGCAGATACGTTTTTTCCGGCTTCCACACCGACCAGTCGCCGGTTTTAAAAGAAGATTGGCCCGGCCGCAGTTTTATCATCACGCAGGATTTCGATGCCGGTGTAATTGAACGCGCAAAAGCGTTTCATCGCGAAACGCCCACGAGTATGCCCGAGGATATTTGGGCGAATATCATTAAATTACCCTTCACAAATGCAAATTTTGATTTCGACACCGCAGGAATTACCGGCAACCCGCCGCAAATCGGCATTGTTTTGGCGGACGGCACGGAGCTTTTCGTTTACACCACGGATTCCACCGCAGAAAATGCGTATCGTCCGGATGACGCCGGCGGAACGCCGCCGCTTCCGATGATTCATCACTTGCGCGACACGGGCGAGCTGATTGTAAGCGACGCGGTTCGCGATTTGATTATCGGCGCGGGCGGGCTTCGCGTGGTTTATGAAAAAAGCGATATTCGTGCGGGCGAATTGAACCCGATTGTTTACTTTGAGTCGGCGGAAATTATTTCAACAACCGACGACACTGGTGCTGTTTCGCAAAATGCCGTGCATTTCAGCACACGCGGGCAAAATATCCAACTGGAAATTTCGCCGATGGCGTACATCACAATAAATACCCACGCTCGTGACGCCCTTACGGCGGATTTGTTCGCGGATTTGCGACGTCTTTTCGACTTTGCGGATTCACTCATTGCCTCCGACCCGGCCGTGATTCGCGAATATTTCGCTGCGCCGCCGCACAATAAGACCGGCGATGATTTAGACAACGCGGTTGCGCGATTCCTGTCGGACGAAAACGCTGCTTTTTCCGGCGCAATGCACATTCGCTTCGACAATATGCTTGAGTCGATTCAGGCGCATAAGGCAGCGGCGCAACGCCAACATTCGCAGCTCGGCGCGAGAATGTCGCGGCTTGAAATGATTCAAATTCGCTTGGATGAAGACGAAGTTGCCTACACCGACCTCATGTCCGATAACGAAGATGTTGACATGGCCGCCACAATTATGCGCAAATCCGGCGCGGAAGCGGCGTTCAGCCACGCGCTCAGGTCGATTGCAATGACAACGCAACTTTCTCTTGCGGATTTCATAAACCGTTAGTCCGCCCGGCGGACTTCGGACGCCGGGGGCATATGTCGCGGACGACACGTTCCCTCGAAGCCGGTGCGCCAAGCGCACTTCAGACGCCGAGAACATATATCGAAGGCGGCGCGTTCCCTCGAAGCCGGTGCGCCAAGCGCACTTCGGACGCCGGGAACATATATCAGAGGCGGCGCGTTCTCTCGAAGCCGGTTCGGCTTGCGGTTGCACAAAATAAAAAAATTTCGTTCGGCGGAGGTCAATTATGCGTTTAACAAATGTAATGATGACAAATACTACTCTCATGCATATCAACAGAAATATGCGAAACTTGGACAGGGTTATTCGGTCGATTGAAACCGGCAAGCGCATTCAACGCCCGTCGGACGACCCGATTGTTGCGTCGCGCGCGCTTATGTTCCGCACGTCGGTACATGAGAACGAGCAGTTCCGCCGCAATGTTGACCAAGGGTCTGCGTGGATGAATGTTACCGAATCCACGTTCAATAATATCAACCGCGAATTGCTTTTTGAAATTCGCAACCTTGTTGTGCAGGGCGCGAACGGCGACAACAATTTATCCGAAAAACGGGCGATTGTTCAACAAATACAAACGCTTTTTGACCAAATCGGACACGAAGTGAACGCCACAATGGGCGGAAACCACCTTTTTTCCGGATTCCGCACCGACGAACCCCCCGTTTTTACCGCCGATAATCAGCGCGATTTTATTATTACGCAACATTTCAGCATAACGGACATCGCAAGGCAGATGTCGTTTCAGCGGATTGAAGTACCCGGCGGACTCGGCAAAGCCGAATCGGTTACGAATCCTATTCATGTGCTTAAACTTGCATTCACCGGCACCGGCGTTCCGGCCATTCCCGGGTTTGAAGTGCGCGAGTTCAGCATTAACGACACCGACGCTTATTTGCCGCCGGCGGCAAACGACGACGGCGTTCCGGTTTTGCATTTCATTACCGAAACCGGCGAGCTTGTTATGCACGGCGACACGGCGGCGAATTTTCCGCGTGAGGGCGTGGCTGTAACGTATCGCAAAACCGGTTTCCGCAAAGGCGACATCAATCCCGCCGTTTATTTCACAGCGCGTGAAATCGTTGAAGCAACGCCGATTATCCCCGCAGGAACACAGCTTGTTTACAACATCACGCAGTATTTTTCGCGTGCGGCAAGCATCGGCGCAGACGTTATCGGCGGCGTTGACATGCTTCAATTTGCTCTCGTGTTTGACCCCTACGACCCGCCCGGCGGGTTGCCCGTAAACTTGCTTCCGCAGCTTCCTCCGGGAGCTGTGATTAACGGAAACGTTGTAAGCATTCCCGCGCATTTATTCGAAACCGGGCGAAATATTTCCGTTACCTACGCCGTTGAAAATCCCCCCGCCGACCCCATGAACCCGGGTCATGTTAAAGAGGATTTGCGCATTTCCGGCGTCGAGCTTGTTCGCGCGCTCAGTGCGGCGGGCGTTGCAATTCCCCTTGACCTGGTCGAGTTTAACCGTTCATTCGACATGCATAATCAAAATATCGAATACGAGTTTGCAACAAATACGCGCATTGCCGTCAACTCACTTGCAAAAAATATTTTAACCGACAAGATGTTCGCAGATTTCCGCAGATTTTTTGAGTTCTCAAACGCCCTTCATGTTTCAAGCAGAGTTGACCTTGAGCGGCATTTCCGCAGCCTCGGCCATGATGAGGACTCCGTGCGCAAATACGTTGAGGAGCAGCATATTCGCGAAACATCCATGGCAACTTATGCGATGCATCGCAAGTTTGACAACATGCTCATGTTTATCGACAGGCATTTGGACAACTCGACGCGCGAGCAAACTTCCCTCGGTGCGCGGATGGTTCGTATGGAGCTCATCCAAAACCGCCTCGAAGAGGACGAAGTAACCTACACGCTTCTCACCAGCGACAACGAAGACACCGACCTGATTCGCGCAACAATTATGCGCTTTTCCGCCGAAGCTCTTTTTATGGCTTCGCTTCGCGCAAACACCGGCGTTGTTCAAATGTCGCTTGCGAACTTCCTGAGATAAGGAGTCGTTACATGAAAAAGATGGAAACAAAACATTTCGGAGAAATCAGCTACGACCCGGAACGCATCCTCAATTTTCCTGAGGGGCTTCCGGGTTTTCCGGATGACCGACGTTTTTTGCTTATGTCCGAAAACGAAGATGAGGATTTATTTTTTTGGCTGCAATCCCTTGATAACGGCGACGTTGCTTTCACTTTGATGGACGTTTACAAGGTTTTGCCCGACTACGACCCGCAAGTTGAAGGCGACGAAATTGCCGCCCTCGGCGAAATTGCCGACACACCGCTTCTCATTTATAACATCGCCGTTATACCCGATTATGTTCGGCACATGCGCGTTAATCTTCTCGCGCCCGTTGTAATAAATCTTAACACCGGCCTCGGAAAGCAGATTATTTGCGCAAACAGCGACTACTCAATCCGCTTTATGATTTTTGAAGAATTGGAGCGCGCCAAGAAACAACTTGCCGCAGAAAAAGCCAATGCTTGCGCTGACTCGTAAACGCGGCGAGTCCATTATTATCGGCGATAACATTGAAATTGTTGTGCTTGGGATTACCGGCGAGCAAACCCGCATCGGAATCATTGCGCCCAAGTCAATTGCCGTTCATCGTAAGGAAATCTTTGACCAAATTCGAAGCGAAAACACCGAGGCCACGCTTAATGTCAGGGATAAACTTAAAAATTTAAATTTATGAATTAAGGTTAAGACCTCGGGGCTCCGCCCCGAGCCCCGGAAACTTTTGAAAAAGTTTCATCAAAACTTTATTAAAAATCGCGCTTTCGCGCGATTTTTTTTGTTTTTGTCGAACTTTTTTTAAAAAGTTCGTGGGGTTCGGGGCGAAGCCCCGAAAAACATTATCCTGAGGTTGACATGTATAACATTTTCCGGTAGTTTCAACACACAGTAAAATAATTTCGCGAGGGGTGCTGCGCAACCGATTTTATATCGGCGCGGCTGAGAAATACCCTTTGAACCTGCTCCGGGTAATTCCGGCGAAGGGATGCGTGCGCGGCTTTGTCGCCAAACATCGGGATGAATTGTGTAATCCCTTCGAAGTTTTTCGTCCTCGCGGATAATCCGGGAGGTTTTTTTATGCAACAAAAAGGACAAATGTCACATGCAAAAATGCTTGCGGTTGGTGCTGTTTGTATCGCGCTTGCGTTTATGTTGAATCAGGTCGCGATTTTTCGAATGCCCATGGGCGGCTCGGTTACGCCGATGAGTATGCTGTTCATCGTGCTTGCGGGGTATTGGCTCGGGCCGGCGTTCGGCATTTTGGCGGGGGTGTCGTTGGGACTTTTAGACACAATTACCGGCGCGTTTATTGTGCATCCGGCGCAATATGTGCTTGATTACATTTTGGGATTCGGTGCGCTCGGGATTTCCGGCTTCTTTCGGCGGATGAAATTCGGGCTGCAAATAGGGTATATCGCGGGCGTTTTCGGACGTTGGGTTATGGTTTTTTTGTCGGGATTGTTGTTTTTTTACATGTACGCGCCGGAGGGTCAACACGCGGCGATTTATTCTGCCGTATATAATTTGAATTATATCGCGCCGGAAATGATTGTTACGCTGATTATCATCAGCTTGCCGTCGATGAAACACGCCATTAACATTGTTACGAAAAGTATTGTGCCGCCGGCGGTTTACGAGCAGATGCTCGCGGTTAATGCGGGTTCGGTTTCCGCGGCGGCGCGAATTGCAACAGGCGCGGTACTCGGCACGTTGGGCGGCATGGCGTTTGTTTTTGCGGGGCATCTTCGGAGGCTTGAGGAGCTGACCGTGATGCAGGTTGCGTTCGATGTGCAGGCGTTTTCGGACCCGATTCGTGCTGACAGAGTGTATCGTTTGGTTGAGCGCAACTCCGAGCAAATTTTTGCATTTCAAACTGCCGGCGTTATTTTTCTCGCCCTTGCCGCCGCGCTTATGATTTCAACGCTTTGCGCCGAGCGGGAGAAAGCGCGGGAAGAAGCGTGAAAGATGCGAAAAACGAAACGCGGGCGGTTCAGCGGGGGGCGGAAAAAATGCGAGCGGTAATCATATCCGGCGGCGTGATTTCGGATTATGCATACATTCGGTCGCAAATTCGTGCCGACGATACGATTATCTGCGCCGACAGCGGATTCGACCACGCCGTGAAAATGGGGGTTGTGCCGGCGGCGATTACGGGCGATTTCGACTCCGTTCGCGCAAAACTTCCGCCGGAAATCGAGTGCGTAAAATTTCCCGCGCGAAAAAATCAAACCGACACCGAAATCGCCGTCGAATATGCGCGGCAGCGCGGATTTGCGGACTTTCTTCTGCTCGGCGCGACGGGCGGGCGGCTCGACCACGCGCTTACGAATATCTTGCTGCTGAAAAAGTTCGCCGAGCGCGGTGAAGATGCCGAAATTATTGACGAGTACAGCAAAATTACGATTATTTCGGCGGACGTCATTGAGAATCCCGCTCAGGCGGAAAATGCGTTGAAGGGTGCGGGCGAAGTACGTCCGCCACTGCCTGCGATTTTCCGCCTCGCCTTCTCGGTTCTCAAGGTCGTTCGCGATACCCGTATCTTTCGGCGCGTTTTCCGACGACGCTCGCGCGGTGTTACGTTGGCGATTTACGAGCCGCCGGGTACGATTGTATCCCTTGTGCCGCTTGAACACTGCACCGGCGTGACTGCGGACGGGTTTGAATATCCGCTGCATGATGCGGATTTGCATGTCGGCGAAGGGCTGGGGGTAAGCAATGTGGTGCGCAGGGACGTCACCGACGTGCCGACCGTCGGACTCACGCGCGGGGTGCTGTTGGTGATTGTTGCGCGGGACGTCACCACACCTTGACGGCATTTTTCCGAAAGTTTACAATTGCGAAGAAAGTTTTTTACAGCAATTCCGTTTGACATAAGACATTGTTCTACAGGAGGCAAATTTGATGAAAAAAATTTTCGCGGCTCTTCTCGCGCTGATTGTGTTTGCTGTGCCGGTGCTTGCCGAAATTCCGACGCAAACGGTTGGTTTCGTTGAGTATGTACAGCTTCGCCCGCTTGCGGAATCGCACGGTTACGACGTCGATTGGGACGAAACCTACAGCGTCGTTATTTTGACGTCCCCCGAGGGCGAGCAGTATTTTGTGCCTACAATCGACGAACCGGGCATTTTTATCGAAAACGGTCGGGTGTATATCCTGTTGGTTTATGCGGAAGCGTTTTTCGGGCTGTCTCCGGACGCGCCGCCCGTAAACCCCGGTCTCCACGGAATGCTCACTCGTGTAACTCATGGCGAGAATACCGCCTACATTTTCGGCTCGATGCATACGTCGCGGCCGCACTGGTTTCCCCTTGCCGACATTGCGGAGGCGGCAATGCGCCGCGCCGATGTTTTCGCATTTGAAGTTGATATGCTCGAAATGTTCGACCTTTCCGGCGAGCAGATTCAGGCAATTACGGAAATGCGAACGCTTCCCGACGGAAAAACGTTGGAGGATATTTTGTCGCCGGAGGATTTTGAATATTTTCTCGACGCGCTCGAAACATATGCAATTTGGGGCATCACGTACGAGCGCGTGAAGCATCTTACGCCGATTGCGCTTTTTTCAACAATCAGCGAAATTGCCATGACACTTTTGGGTGCCGACCCGGTTTTGTCCGTTGACCTGTATATCTCGAATTTTGCGGACGAACGCGATTTGCCGATTATCGGGCTTAACACAATTATGCGCGAAGTTGAGCTTATGTTTGATATTCCGCTTGAAATTCAGGCGGAAACGTTGGTCGGGTTTCCGGATTTTCAAACGTTGTTGGCCGGTTACGACGACATCGGTCTGCTTGAAATTTACGAAGCGCAAGACATCGAAACAATTCGCGAGCTTTTGCGCCTTACTGCCGAAATGCAGGAACTCGACGCATTCACCCGCTACAGAAATCACATTGATTTTTACGTGCGCTGCAATATTTTTGCGGACGAAATCGCGCGGCTTCTTACCGAAACCGACGAACCGACCACTTTTTTTGTAACGGTCGGAATAGCGCATATCGTCGGCTGTTGCGGAAGCGGCGGCGGAATTGTGCTTCAACTTCTGCGCGACATGGATTTCGCCGTTGTTTCGTTGTGGGAAGAAGAATCGTGACTTATCACGAAAATTTAAATGCGCAAAATACGCTGAGATTGCGGGAGCTTTTAAAAACGCTTCCGCAATTTGCGGCGGGATATTTTCGCAGTGTCAGCGAACAAACGGCGTCACTTACGCGCCTTGCATACGCTTACGACCTGCGACTTTTTTTTACGTTTTTGTCGGAGGAAGTGCTTTACGTTCCGCCCGCCGAAATATCTGTTGAGCAGATGCAGAAAATCGACGACACGCATATCGAGGAATTTATGGAATATTTGACATACTACGTGCCGATTTCGGATTCCGAATCGGACGAAAAGCCGGTGCAAAACGCTGTTGCGGGCAAATCGCGCAAATTAGCGGCGGTGCGACGGCTTTTCAAGTATTTGTACAAGCGCAAGTACATATCGGCGAATCCGGCGGAGCTTGTGGATTTTCCGCGTCTGAAAGAGCAGCCGATTACCACGCTTGAAGCCGATGAAGTCGCGCGGCTTCTCGACGAGGTTGACAGCGGCGAAAATTTAACAAAGCATCAAAAGGCGTTTCATGCGCGAACCCGCCTGCGCGATGCGGCAATCATCACGTTATTGCTCGGAACGGGAATGCGGGTTTCGGAATGCGTGGGCATCGACCTGAGCGACATCGACTTCGAGGTGAACGGCTTGCGGGTTGTGCGCAAGGGCGGCGACGCGATGATTTTATATTTCGGCGACGAAGTACGCGATGCACTTTGCGCGTGGCTCGACCGCCGCGAGGAAATCGAGCCGCTTCCCGGGCATGAAAACGCGCTGTTTATTTCGCTGCATTCCAAAAGAATAACCACTCGCGCCGTGCAAAAGTTGGTAAAAAAATACGCCGCGTTGATAACAAAGTTAAAAAATATTTCGCCGCACAAATTACGCAGCACCTTCGGAACGCGCCTCTACAGCGAAACCGGCGACATTTATCTTGTGGCAAACGTTCTCGGACACAGTGACATAAACACAACGCGCAAGCATTATGCAAAAATGGATGACGCCCACCGACGCAAAGCGGCGAATATTGTAAAATTGCGCGATTCTTGAAACTCCGGGGGACACATGCAATTTGCCGCACGTTCCCTCGAAGCCGGAGCAGCAGAGCAATTTGCGTTGTCCGAAAACGAGGAGGGGAATGGGGGCATCAGCCCGGTTCCCTCCGAAGTTTGAGGCTATGCAAAACCAAATTGCTGTGTCCCGTGTAATAAAAAATGCCCGCTGTGCAATTTCGTACACAGCGGGCATTTTTTTCAATTTTTGTTTCAGTATGAATACGGTACGTCCGGCGAATATTGCAACGAGGGTTCGTCATCCGACATGCTCGGCGCACCCGGCAAAAGCTGCAACGCAGCTCCGGTAGTGATGTCCGGCGGTGCGATAACATTGCCTGAACTCGGCGGCGGGGGCGGCGGAGCTTGCCCGTACTCTGTTA
>WQVC01000023.1 GCA_009781765.1 Defluviitaleaceae bacterium
GAACGCTCCTTTTAAGTAAAATTTGTTTGTCGCTATGTGTAGAAATGTACCTAATATATTTAGCGGCATATTTTCCCAACATCTTTAAGTTGTTGAGAAATATTTTTTTCTTCCGCCGAAATCGCGATGACTTGCGGCATCCTGCAACAACAAAAAAAGGCGGCCGGCTCTCCCGAAAGTTTCGAGAAAGCAGTCGCCTCGCCGGTGCATTGTACCGGTGTTTGCCTTAGTTTTATGTGGTTTGCTTGATTCGTTTTTCTAAGTAAACCGAAGTCCCGGGAACTTCGGGTGTGCAGAGTTTTCACTCTGCGGTTGCCGCTTCATGTGAAAGGTGTGCACGTGGGAGTCAACATTCGGTCGGCCGTGTCCGAACGGGTCTGCCCTCTTTCATATATTGCGGCGGGTACTGCGATTGTGATGCGGTGATACAGGTACTGCGCGGTGGTACGGGTGATGCGGGGTGTTACATGGCGTTACATACAACCGTTATGCAGCGGCTTCGGCACGGAGCGGTGCGGTCAGTTTCAGGGCGAACCCCTTCCTGCGTAATAAGTCGCGTCTGAAATCATTTCGCCCTTCGCCGAGAATCGGCCTGAAGCCGCCGGTTCTCGGCTCGCGCTCAATTGTTTCAGACTGCGATTATTACTTGATGGCAAACACGTCCTTTGGCATGGAAGCGACTGCTTTGTTTCTCGGTTGCAGGGCAAGTATAAATGAAACTTCATACACAAGTAACATGAACCGTTCCAGGAATTTTTCCAAGAATTTTTCCAGGAAATTTTCCCGGAAATTTTCCGGGAATCGTGCAGCCACGAAAACATAATAATCCGCCCGGTTGTGCTATACTCCCGGTGAGGTGTTCATTATGAAATCAAACATTTTTTTGTTTTACATTGTTACCGCGATTTTTTGGTTTTCGCTTTATGCATACGTGCCGTACGTTGCGCCGTATGCCGAGTACATGGAGGCAAACCATCGAATGATTGGCTTAATTGCCGGCTCTTACGGTTTTACGCAAATGATTATTCGCTTTCCGCTCGGTATTTTTTCCGATAAAATCGGCAAACGAAAAATTTTTGTAATTCTCGGTACGGCGTTTGCTGCCGCCGCAGGATTTTTAGTTTTTTTCGCGCCTTCGCCGTTAAGCCTTTTAATTGCGCGCGCGCTCGGCGGCGTTGCGGCGTCGGCATGGGTTGCGTTTACAATTCTCGGCGCCGGCTACTATCCGCCCGATAACGCCGCCAAAGCAATGGGGCATCTTTCCGCCTGCAACTCCGCGGGCAGAATGCTCGCGCTTTTGGGCGGTGCGCTGCTTGCGTTTTCCGTCGGTTTCGAATTATCGTTTTTGCTGGGCGGTGTTGCCGGAATTTTCGGCGTCGCACTCAGCTTTTTCGTAAAAGAAAAACCCGAGGAGAGTGTTGAAAAATGCCGTGAGCTGCGACGAGTTCACAAAAAACCGGCGGCTTCAGGCCGGTTTTTGAGAACGAGCGTATGCGAACGGACAATTTTTCAACACTCTCCCGGAAAGGCCGAATCGCCGCCGCTTTCGGAGCTTCTTGCCGTTGCAAAAAACCGCCAACTTTTGGCGTGTTCCGTTTTGGGAATTTTAGCGATGTTTGTGTCGTTTGCAACAACCTTCGGATTTGTTCCGATTGCGGCGGTTGCACTTGATGCAACGCCGTTTCATATCGGACTTTTGGGCGTTGTTTCGGCAGGAACCGGCATTTTAATTTCGCCCTTCGCCGGCACGATTTTGCCGAAAAAATTTGGCGTTTGCGCAACGCTTGTAATCGGATTTTTGCTTTCGGCGGCGGGAAGCGTACTTATTGCAGCAACAGGCTCAATCGCGATGCTTTTCGCAGTGCAGGTTGCGGGAAGCGTGGGCTTGGCAATTTTGGGAACTCTGCTTTTGGGCTTATGCATTCGCGATATTTCGCCCGCCCGACGCGCAACGGCAATGGGATTTTTTCAAGCCGTTTACGGCATCGGAATGTTTCTCGGGCCTTTTGTTGCGGGTCACATTTCACACGCATTCGACCTTAACACCGCGTTTATTTTTACCGGATTCGTTGGCGTTGCAGGCGCGATTTGCACCGTAATTTACGCAAAAAAAGGATGCCTTATGTATTAGAAATGCGAATCCGCAGCCTGTTTTTCAACCATGGATTCGCATTATCAGGGTGATTTTACGCCTCGTTTTCGGACAACTCAAATTGCTAACAACCGTTTTCGGCTCGCCAAGCGTCCGCGACCTTTTTCGACGCGCGTTTAATCGCGGGTTTTGCATAGGGGCTGTTTTCGCCGCCGACGCCGTAAAGGAAAAAGAATCCGTCTTTGGTTTCGAAAAGCTGTTCTTCGTAGCCGTCGGGCTGCCCGAAATCGCCGACGCACTTACTGCCGATTTTTGCGGAATCTTCTGTGTCGTAGGTCTTTTTGCTGATTATTGTTTTCATACATATTTACCTCCTCAAAAATATAAAATTGTGTCGATTCGTGTATGTTTACCATAAATTGCATTTTTTTGCAATAGCGGACACCGGGGACATATAGTGAATCAAATTAAGAAGCGTGCCGTCGGCTATGCATTGTAAGCGGTTCGCTCGTTGTCGTTTTCGGGAAAAACACCCGAAAACAACCGGTCGCTCACCACAATGCACTTAACGCCGACGGGACGCAAATCAAATTGATTCACTATACATTAAAAAAGCCCGACAAGGAAATCCCTGTCGGGCTTGAATGTGTAAAGCGAGCGTACTTGAGTCCGTTCAGACTTCGTCGCTGTAAATCTTGTTGGTGTGCCGCAATTAAACCGGCGTGTTTGCGGGTTCTTCCTCGGCGTGTTCAACTTTTGACACCGATACTTCGTATGCGGTCTTTTCCAAAACGGTATCTTCGCTTAATTTTTTTTGATATTGGCGGCTTTGCATACGCCCCCACAAACGAATCCTGTCGCCTACATCCAGCTTGCCCGCGAAGCGCGCGTTTCTGCCCCACGTTATGCACGGTATGTAGTCCGATTTATTGTATGAACGATTAACCGCAACAAGAAGGTCGGAAATTTCGCGACCAAAGGGAGTTGTGCGATAAATTGCGGGCTTGCAAAGATAACCGTCGAGGAAAACTTCGTTCGGGCGGTTTTGCGGCGGGTTTGATAAAATTTCTACGTCGCGCGCAAAAACAGTAAGCACAAGCCGATTTTTGCGGTCGGCTTCCACATAATTATTGTACGAGCGAATTTGCCCGGAAATAAGCACATCTGTGCCTTCAACTATTTTATCGCGCTCAACAATGCGCTCGCTTACGGTAACAGGCAAAATATCGCTTTGCCCCGAAAGCCGCCCCACCTCAACGTCGAAACGCCAAAATCCTTCGCCGTAAACTTCGTGGCTGAAAGTAAAATCCGAACAAATGCGTCCGCAAATATCAATTATATTGTTACCGTTGTCCATAAGAAACTCCCCTTTTTTACGTTAGGCGCGTAGCCGCACTTTTTGCCCGGGTATAGCGAACGACATTGAGAACCGTGAAGGCGAGGCGGAAAATCGCGGGCTTCAGCGCGTTTTCCGACGACGCCCGAACGGGCTTCTCAAGTACGTTCGCGATAGTGCGTTCGCTGTACGGAAAACTACACACTAAAGCTGATTCAGCATACCATATAATATGCGGTTCAGCTCGCGCTCAGAACCGCCCACGCCGCCGCTGCACCAAGAATTGACATCGAATTTTCGCCGGAATCCGTACGGGCAGAAAATTCGTGCGGTTCGCGCTCGGTTCCGTCCATCCCGAAAAAGCCGCGTTGTACGCAAACCTGCACGCCGTCCCGCGTTACCGACGACGCCGTTATACACGCACGCGCGTTAAACCCGTAGGTAATGAGATGCGTGAAATTTTTCGGCAAATTTTCAAGCATGGGAAAAATGTTTTTGTCGTCCGAGTTTACAATAAGAAAATCCTCGCTGCAAAGCGACGGAATAACTTTTGTAAGTATGGGCGATGCCTCTGACGCAATTAAAACATTCACCTTCGGCCCGAGCGTTTGACGGTCGGTTATATGATAACAGCTTGCGCTGCCCTTGCTCATTCGTAAAAACGCGCGTGTCATTTCGCGCCCGTTATTTCCCACAATGCCTACCGCCGGCATAAAATTTCCCCCTTCATATTTGCGCTTGACTTCTTTTATTTATAAGCAGCTCGGCACAAGAATATTCTGAAAATTTTTGGGAGACAGCATTTATGAACAAAGCACCAACAAAAAAAAATTTAATTGCGGCAAAAAAAGGCTTGCGGCTTGCACAGCGCGGGCATAATTTGCTTGAAAAAAAATATATTGCACTGTTGCGCGAATTAAAACGTGCCGAAAAAATTATACACGAAATGCGAGAAAAATTATACAAAATTACCGCCGCTGCCGGCGAAACCGAGTTGGAAATTTTTCGGGAACTCAAAGATTCACCGATAAATATTCCGCCATACAATTTAGACGAAACCACCGTTGCTTTCGACGAAGCGTTTTTCATGTGGCGAAAAATTTTTGCCGCGCAAGATGAACTCGCTGAAGCGGAATCCGAACTCGAAACCCTTCGCCTGCGCGTCCGGCGCACAAAAAAACGAGCCTCAGCATTGGGAAACGTTGTAGTTCCGAGGCTCGAAAAACAAATCAAATACATCTCGGAACGCCTCGAAGAAAACGAACGTGATGAAAAAACGCGGTTTAAAGCTGCTTTTTAGGGTTTATTCTGAAACCTTTAATTTCGGAGCAGGTTCGGTGAACGCACTTTATGAAGCGAACAGGGGCTGTGCTGCGCAAACGGTACGCTCAATGTCGTTTTGCTTCGCAAAACAACCGGTCGCTCACCGCGCAGCCTACGCCCCTCGTTCACTTTTAACGGGTGCGTTCACTACGAGAGAGTGTTGAAAAATAGCTTGAGCTACGACGAGTTCGCAGGAAACCGGCGGCTTCAGGCCGGTTTCCGAGAACGAGCGTATGCGAAAGCGTCATTTTTCAACACTCTCTGCCAGCATTCCCTCCGCAACTTTGGCGACTTCGCGGTCGCCTTTTATTATGCGCAAAATTTCAAAAGCAAATTCGGCCGAAGTCGCCGGCCCTTTCGACGTGGTAATATTTCCGTCCGTAACAACGGCACGTTGCCCGAACTCGGCTGCTTTTAAGCTATCCTTCAGCGCGGGATAACACACCGCAACTTTATCCGCAAGAAAGCCCAACATTCCCAACACGGTCGGCGCGGCGCAAATTGCAGCAATTTTGCCGCCGGTTGCATTATGAAGGCGCAACAATTCCAACAACAGCTCATGCTTTTTATAATTTGCCGTGCCGGGCCCGCCCGGAAGAATAAGCATCGCGCCTTCCGTCGCAACGATGTCGTCAAAAATAATATTCGCGCGTACGCAAATCCCGTGCGAGCCGGTTACATCGCGCTTTCCCGTAAGCGAAACACTCATAACGCTCACCCCGCCGCGCCGCAAAATATCAAGCGCGGTTATTGCTTCAATTTCTTCAAACCCGTCCGTCAAAAAAACATACGCTTCATGCATTTTAATTTTCCTCTCGTTTTTTATGAAGGATTTAAATTCGCGGGGCCCCGCCCCGCACCCCGGAAACTTTTGAAAAAGTTTCATCAAAACTTTAACACAAAATCGCGCGAATGCGCGATTTTAACAGTTTTTGCCCCGCTTTTTTCAAAAAGCGGGTGGGGTGCGGGGCGAAGCCCCGTAATCATTAAATATTTATCTCGCGCGAATAATTATCTGCGTACCTTGCTCGATTTCAACGCCGGGCGCGGGAAATTGCTGAAAAACAACGTAAGGAAGCGGCGGCGGCGGCGCGAGATTTTCGCCCGCAAGTTCCGCGCCGAAGGTACGCGCAGTAAATTCTTCCTCGGCGGAAGGCGGGGGTGCAACGCGCTCGGTGGTTAAAACTGTTGTGAAGTTTGCGTCTTCAAGCACACGTGCGGCAACCGCCGCCGTCATGCCCACAACGTCCGGCACCGTTGCCATGCGCTCGGAAACACGCGAGGTCGGGTCGAGATAAAAAATAATCGGTGCGGTTTCGGGCACGGGCAAGCCGGCGGGCGGCCATGTGTGCGAAATTACTGTTCCGCCGCCGGGCGTTTGGTAGCCGACAACGTTCATGTTTACTGCGGTGCGCACGGCTTCCGTCATGCGTTGCCCGGAAAAGTCCGGCATGGGATGCCCGAAATACTCGGCAACCGGGTTTTCAACTTCGCCTACGGGCTGAATATTTCTCATGCGAATCAGCTCGCGAATAAAATCGCCCGTTATGGGAACAACGGTGTTGCCGGCAAAAAGTTGGTCGTCTTCAATGCGGTCGATTGTCATAAGAATCAAAAATTGCGGGTCGGATGCGGGGAAAAATGAAATGTACGACAGGTTGTGAATTCTGTCTTCGCGAACGCCCTGCTGCGCCGTACCGGTTTTTCCGGCAACGTCGAAGCCGGCGATATACGAGCGGCGACCCGTTCCGCCGTTATTGCCCTGCATCGAAACAACGTAGCGCATTTCGTTGCGCATGAAATCGGATGTTTCCTGCGAAATTACGCGACGAATATCCTGCGGTTCGCGCGTGTAAACGGGATTATGATTTGCGTCGATAATTTGCGAAACAAAAAACGGTTGGCGCAAAATTCCGCCGTTAATAAGCGCGGCGTAGCCGTTAATAAGCTGAATTGTTGTGGCGTTGAACCCCTGCCCCATCGACGATGTTGCCATTTCAACGTCGTTAAGACGCGCGCGCGGATACATAACAAGAGGATGAGAAACTGCATCTTCGCCGGGGAAGTCGATGCCGGTGCGCTCGCCGAACCCGAAATATCCGCGATACCGGTAAAAAGTATCGCGCCCCATATCGTGATTTATTGTTGCCATCGCGAGGTTGCACGAGCGATAAAGTGCGCGACGAAGCGAAAGATTCCCGCAACCGTGTTCGTTATGGCAGGGAACGCGCATTTCATGGATAAAACGAACGCCCTCGCAATGAAATTGCGTGTTGCCCATAATTACGCCTTCTTCGATTGCGGCGGCGATAACAAAGGGCTTAAAAACCGAGCCGGGTTCGTTACTGCCGGTGATGTGATAATTATTCCACAGCCGCCGGTTTACATAGTAGGCGCGCTGACCCTCGGTTAATTCGTCCCAATATTCCGCCAGAAACGGGTCGGTAAAATATTCGGGATTAAACGGGTCGGAAAGAGAAAATGTCGGGGCCTGCGCCATTGCTAAAATTTCGCTTGTGTTGGGGTCCATAACAATCATACCGACGCCTTGAGCCGGATGTTCCAAAAATGTGTCGTTGACAAATTGCTGCGCAAGACGCTGAATTTCGCTGTCAAACGTTGTAATAATCGTATGACCGTGGCGAACCGGCACACTTTCGATGCCGCCTTGCGCCCAAATATTATGCCCTGCTTCGCCGGCAAGTTCTTCGCGATAACGCCGCTCAAGCCCGGTAATAGCGTCGCCGCGCATAAATCCGATTACCTGCGGCGCGAAAAACGGGTCGGGATGCCAACGGTATGAGCCTTCTCTGCGATGAAGCTCGCGAAAAGTGTCGGTAAGTTCAATTGCAACATCCGCCGGAACATTGTGCGCAATTGCGCGGCTGTTTCGACCGGCACGAATTGCAAGCTCGCCGGTATTATCGTCGAGGGCGAACAAATTTTCCAAATCCCACAGGGGAACGCCGAGTTGCATAATAATCGCGTGAAAAACTTCGTCGCGAACAGCGTTGCCCGTACCGGCAGCCTGATTGCGTATGTGCAACGCCTCAACGTCCATGTAAAGGGTAAACACTTGCTGGCTGTTGGTAATGGGCTGCATGTTTCTGTCCCAAATATTTCCGCGCTCGGGCGTGAAGGTTGCCTGCGCGCGACCCATTTCGCGGCGCGCCTGCTCTCTTGCCGCCCACGTTGTAAAATCGTCGCCGTGCCTGTCCTGAATGTACCAAATTCTGAAAATCAGCCCCAACACGCAAAAAATTAAAAACGCGCCCATGAATTTGATGCGACGTTCGCGACGCACCCCCGGCGGAATATTTTTGCGTTTGCGCTGCTGTTGCCTCTGTTGCGGCGGTGCAGGTTTTTTTCTTCTCATAAGTAATCATCCTCCGAAAATTTCGTTTATCAGTCCGCCTAAAAATTCCCGCGATTCCTGCCAAAAATAATTGTGGCGCGGAAGAGCGTATTCGGCAGTGTTAAGGGTTACTTCGCCGATGCGCGGCACATTTATATGAAAAACCTGCGCCGGGTCGGGGTGCGTCATGCCGAGCCGCTCAACCGCAATGCGCTCGATTTCGTAAAATGTATGACGCTCGTGAAAATGCTGTTCGAGAGCGAAATTTGCGTTTTGATAATTGCGCAGCACCCGTTCCGCACGACCGATTTCGCGGTTGACGTCTGCATTTCGCGCGGCAAATGCCGACGACCCGACCCCCCCGAGCAGGATAATCAAAAATGTAATTGTGAGCCGCATCCACGGAAAATTTCGAAAAGCCTCCGTTGCAATGATAAATCGTTGCGTTCGCGTTACACGAACGCGGGGTTTGCCCGGGTCGGCCTGCTTCTTTTTTTCCTCCTGAACGAGGGGGCGGTCTTTGTAGCGTTCGCTGAGGGGCGCGACGGTTCTGCTCCGTTTTGCCTTAACCGGCGGCTGTTTTTTGACAAATAAGCCTTTCACAACTTTTCACCTGCTCTCAATTTCGCGCTTCGGGCGCGACTGTTTTGCGAAATTTCTTCTTCCGACGGCAAAATCGGCTTGCGCGTTACAACGCGAAGCGCGGGAATTTTTCCGCACACGCAGTACGGAATATCGCGCGGGCACTCGCACGGCGACGCCATTTTTGCAAAATTCTGCTTAACAATTCTGTCTTCGAGAGAATGAAATGTAATGACCGCAATTCGCCCGCCGGGCAACAGCATGTCCGTCGCGTCGCAAACCGCCGTGCCGAGCGGCGTAAGTTCGTCGTTTACGACAATGCGCAACGCCATAAACGTACGCATCGCCGGGTGCGGCCCGTTGCGGCTTTTCGGCACAGCACCTTCAACTATGTTCGCAAGTTCAAGCGTTGTTTTTATCGGCGATGCTGCTCGTTCCGCGCAAATTTTTTTTGCAATTTTTCGCGCGAATCGTTCTTCCCCGAATTTGAAAAAAATATCCGCAAGCTCGCCTTCGGAAAAATTATTTACAATATCCCGCGCGGTTAATTCTGTTCCGGCGTCCATGCGCATGTCCAAAATCCCGTCAGCCCGAAACGAAAACCCTCGCTCGGGCGTGTCGATTTGATGCGACGATACGCCCAAATCCATCAACACGCCGTCAACTTTTTCAACGCCGCATTTTTGCAAAATTTTTTTCAAGTCGTGAAAATTTCCGTGAACCGCCGTAAATTTTTCGGAATTTACAGATGCCGCCGCAATTGCGCTTTCGTCGCGATCGATGCCAATCAGACGCCCGGTTGTAAGCCGTCGGCAAATTTCCGCCGAATGCCCGCCGCCGCCAAGGGTGCAATCCAAATACACGCCTGTCGGCCGAATCGCCAGTGCTTCAATCGCTTCATTTAACAATACCGAAATATGTTCGAATTTTGTCATTGTTATGTCGCTCCGCTATGAGCAATGTTTTTAATTTTTTCAATGCCTTCGGGGCTTCGCCCCGAACCCTACGAACTTTTTGAAAAAAGTTCGGCAAAAACTTTATCCGGAAACCGCGCGAAGCGCGGTTTCCGAGAATGGGTTGGTCGTTCGCCCGTGCTACCCGGGTCAAGCCCTGAAAATCGAGGCAAAAATTTTAATTAAAATCGCGCGAACTCGCGATTTTTGAGTTTTTTGTCGAACTTTTTTCCAAAAAAGTTCGTGGGGGTACAGGGGGCGAAGCCCCCGCAAAAGGAAAAAAATTATTTATTCAAGCCCGGGAATCGCAATCGTATTGACAAAGGGCGACGACGTGTTTTCAGGAGTGGCATCCGCGCTCGGGCGACCGAGTCCCGGCCATGCTGCGGGCGGCGACGGAGTAGGAGAAGGCGGCGGCATTGTGGCCGCCGGGGAGTTGAATCCGCCGAAACCGCCGGGTACTCCGGGAAGCTCTACCGTTTGCGGCGGAGGAGTGGGTGTCGGCGAAGGCGGCGGGGTTGCGTTGGGGTCGGGTATAAATAAGCCTGTTGCCGGGTCGTAAATAACGGGGTGATGCCATTGGTTTACGGGATTTTGCCATTCATCCGCCGGGTTCTGCCACTCGCCGAAGTCGAGACCGGCGCAACTGCACACAAAACCTTCCCGCACTCCTGCCGGAAATTCAAATTGCCGGTCGCGAATTGAAAACCTGTGCTCGCGCATCATTTCTTCCAAATGGTCAACGGATTGCGCGCGCACAATGCCTACGCGAGTTTGATAATACGGGCAGTTTGCGCCGGCAAGAAATCCGGTTTCGGTGCAGTACGTGAACTGCTGATGCACGCGGCAAACCTGCGACGGCACAAGCCCGGTTGCGAAAATTTCGCCGCGAATGCGGTCGCCGCGAGGGTCGGTGCGGCAAAATTCGTTCGGCAGATGCCCGGAATCAAGGCAAACCTGCGCAGAAACTATGCCGGCCGGCCGAGTAAAACGTTGCGGCGGCAATTCCAGCGTAAGGTGAATTTCTTCCATTATAACGCGCCAAAGCGGCGTGTGAAATTGATTCGTTCCGCGATGCATGGGCTGATTATTGTCGTTTCCGAACCAAATCGCCGCAGTGAAATACGGCGTGTAGCCCGCGAAACCGAGGTCGGCGTTATTTTGCGACGTGCCGGTTTTGCCCGCAACGCCCATTTGCCCGCGAAGCCCGGACGCCGGCGTCCAGTTTGCGCGACCGCCGGTTCCGCGCGTTAAGGTGTCGGCCATGGTGCTTGTGAGCAAGTATGCCGTTGTGTCGCGCAAAACCCGTTGCGGATTATGCTGATTTTCGAGCAAAATGTTGCCTTCGTGGTCAAGCACGGTGGTGTACAGAACGGGGCGGTTAAATTCGCCGGCGTTTGCAACCGTTGCGTACGCTCCGGCAAGTTCGATTAAATATACTCCGCGCGTCATTCCGCCCAAAACAATTGCGGGGCCGTCGTGGGGATGAATTGTGGAAATGCCCATAAGCTCGAGGTAGCGCACCATTGTCGGCATTCCGACGGGCGCGGGACGAACCGTAGGGTCGGTGGCGGCGCGCGCTGAAACTACGTTGCCCGACGCATAAATCGCGTTGCGCACCGTTGTATGCCCGCGAAAAACCCGTCCGCCGTCCCAGTGATTTCGCGGCAACCATCCGCGTCCGCCGGCTGCGGGCAGGTACATCGGGATGTCGTCAACGATGGTTGACGGTTGCATCATGCCGAGTTCGAAAGCCGGCGCGAACGGCACAAGCGGTTTCATTTGACTGCCCGGCGAGCGCGTGGATTGCGTTGCGCGATTTAATGCGCGATTGCCCTGCAACTCGCCGCGAACGCCGCGAATCGCAAGCACATGCCCGGTGTGATGGTCGATTAAAACGAACGCGCCTTGAGGTTGCGGCACTTTAAACAAGCGATAGCTGACAATTTCATCGGCGTGATGGAGATGCTGCTCGTGCATTCGTTCGACGAACACCGCCGCTTCCGCCACATTGGGAACAATAACCGGCGGGAAAGTATAAGAGCGGGGCAATTGCGTAATCGCATTGTAAACCACCATGGAATACCGCACTTCGATTGAGAACCCCTGCCCCACTCCCGGCCACAGCGATTCGTCAAGGAAATGACGGTCAACGATTTCCTGAATTTGCACGTCCTGCACGGAATTTATTGTGAGGCCGGTTTCGAAAATTCGGCGGTCGGCTTCCGCGCCGGTAAGCCCGAGTTGCTCGATTAAATCCACACGAACCTGCGACAGCAACGCGCTTGTAAAACAGTCAAACTGCGCGATAATATCGCGAACCTCGCCGTCGGCGGTGAGATAAATCGTGTCGTACACAATGCCGAGCATAACGGGTTCTCCGTCGTCGTACATCGGCTCGCCGGTAAACGAATTTATCGCCTGACGCGGCCCCGTTCGTATTGCTTCCTCGTACTCTTCCGTGGTAATTAAGCCGAGGCGTTCGTACATATTGAACAGAACAAGTTGCGCGCGAATCCAGTTTTGGTCGGGGCGAGTGTCGGGCGGAAAACGCGACGGATTTTGCGTAATTGCCGCAATTACGGCGGATTGCGCGATTGTAAGCTCGCTGACGTCTATGCCGAAATAAAACTGCGCCGCCGCCTGAACCCCGTAATTCGACCGCCCGAGGTTTATCATATTCAAATACGATTGCATAATGAAATATTTCGTTTGCATGTGCGGGTCTTCGTAGCCGAGCCGCGCAAATTCTTCCGTTAAATGCCGCTCGAAGCCCACCGCAAGATGTTGCTCCTGCAATTTCGTAATAATATCGTTGTCGATTTCAAGCATATTTTTAATCAGCTGTTGGGTGATGGTGCTTGCGCCTTCGGTTTGGCGAGCCGGCTGAGTTGCAACCCAAACAGCGCGGGCGATTCCGCGCGTGTCGATGCCGTTATGCTCGAAAAAACGTTCGTCTTCGATGGCGATAAACGCATAAATCAGATGGCGCGGCATTTCGTCGATGGATACAAACTCGCGATTCATGCCCCGGTGAAGGGTTTCGCGAACCTCGCCGGTTCTCGCGCAAACGATAAACGACGACAGCTCAAAGCCGTCCTGAATACTTGCGCCGCCAACCGTGTGCGGGTCAATCGCTCGCGGCGAAATCGGCCCGAGCGAGCTGATATCAAGCTCCGGCGCACCGTCAAGTATGCCCAGATACACGCCGATTCCCGCGCCCGCGCCCGCAAAAATGCCCACCAAAAGCAGCGACAGCGTGACCCGAAAAAACAGCAGTCCGATTTTGTTTCGCACCCGCATGGTATGCGGCTCGCGTTTACGTTTTTTGTTTCCAAGCTGAGAATAATCCATCTTTTACACCTCTATGTTTTCTTAACACAATTGTAACATATTAAGAAAATTATGCAAGTTCTCGGGGACTCTGTTCTCGGGGACTCTGTTCTCGAACCCCTGCCCGCTTTTTAAAAAAAGCGGGGCAAAAATTATAAAAAATCGCGCTTTTGCGCGATTTTTGGGAGAGATGTTGCTGCGGCAGAGAATATGCTTCGGAATTTGCGAGCAAGATTTTTTGAAGTGCCGGGCGCGAAGAAAAGGTTCGCTTCGCGCCCGCAACTCGGCCTGTGAAAACAAAAAAACCGCGCGAAGCGCGGTTTTTATCGTTTTTGTCGAACTTTTTTCAAAAAGTTCGTGGGGGCTTGGGGGCGAAGCCCCCAAAATCCTTAATCATTAAACCCTGAAATACGAAACAAGTTGCTGCAAAAGCTCGGCCTGCGACGTAAGTTCCTCGGAAGCGGCGGCGGTTTCTTCGCTTACGGCGGAGTTGGACTGAACAATTTGCGAAACTTGGGCTAACCCGATAACAACTTGCGAAATTGCCTCGGCCTGTTCCTGCGACGCGGCGGAAATTTCGGTAACAACATCCAGAACTTTGTTGGCGTTATCAACGATTGTGTCCAAAGTTTCGGCGGTTGTGCGGGCGATTGTCGCGCCGGAATCAACCGTGTTAATCGACGTGCCGATGAGGGACGTTGTTTCGCCGGCGGCTTGTTGCGAACGCGCCGCAAGCGAGCGCACTTCTTCGGCAACAACAGCGAAGCCCTTGCCGTGTTCGCCTGCGCGAGCCGCTTCAACGGCGGCGTTAAGCGCGAGCAGATTCGTTTGGAAAGCGATGTCTTGAATCGTGCGAATGATTTTCGAAATATTGTTCGATGCGTCTTTGATTTCGTTCATGGCCTGAAGGGTTTGCTGCATGGCCTCGTTACCTTCGCGAGCATTTGCCGTAGACGCGCCCGAAAGTACGTTTGCTTCGCCGGCATTTTTGGCGTTGGCTTGAGTTTGTTGGTTGATGAGGTCAACGGATGCGTTAAGTTCCTGAACGGAAGACGCCTGTTGTGTCGCGCCGTTTGCCAAATCCATCGCGCTTGTTGCAATTTGTTTTGCGCCGGAAAGCACCTGCTCGGAAGCGGAAGTAATTTCAGACATTGTTTTGTTGAGCGTGGATGAAATATTGTTCAACGAGTCCTTGATTGCCGAGAAACTGCCCACATAGTCGCGCGTGACGGTAACGGTAAGGTCGCCGGACGAAATGCGCGAAAGCACTTGCGAAATTTCGTTGATGTAGCCTTGAAGCGTGGCAATTGTGTTGTTCACGGCGTTTTTGATGTCGAGGAAATCGCCGACGTAATTGCCGGAAACGTTACGGGTGAAATCGCCTTGCGACAGATTGCCCATAACGTCGCGAATTTCAACGATGGGCGCATCAACGGCTTCGGCAATAAGGTTCAGCCCGGTGATAATTGTATTCCAGTCGCCGTCGTATTTGCTCGGGTCAACGTGGAAGTGCATATCGCCTTTGTTTGCGGCGGCGTCAATCATTGCGTTTACTTCGGCGGAAACGCCGTTGAGGTTGCTCATAAGCGAATCAACGGTTTGGTTAAGCGAGGCTTTTTTGCCCGGAAGACGTTTAAGTTCGGCCTTGAAGTTACCTTGGTTTATATTTTCGAGAACGACGATTACGGCGTCGATTTCTTCGACGTAACTTTTTACAAAATCGTTTACCGATGCCATCATTTCGTTGTAGCCGCCGCGATATTTTGACGCATCAAGGCGGAAATCGATGTCGCCGTTGACAGCAATTTCGCGCGTCATTGTTTGCAGGTCGTCAACCATCCCGCGAATAACGCCGATAAGTCCGTAAACATCGTGGGTCATCATGCCGATTTCGTCGCGGGAAACGTTCGCATCAAGGTTTATATTGAGGTTGCCGTCGGATACATTTCTGATGAGGTCAACAAGCCGCCCGACAGGCCTGCTTATCGAGCCGGAAATAACCATCGCGATAATGATGCCGAAAAACACGCCCGCGAGAGCAATCAAAACCAACAGGATAAAAGTCATTGTTGTTGCGCGGTTTAAGCGGGTTGTTTCATCGTCAACCAACGCCTCCAACGCATAAAGCGTTTCGTTGAAAACTGCGTAAAACGGGTTTACCGTGCTTTCTGCCGCCGCGCGCGTTACAAAAATCGGGCTTGTGGCATCGCCGCGCCGCGCGTACGCCATGGTTTGCTGAATATAGTGGTCCATATAATGAAGCGCGTATGTTTCGATGGAGTTAATTTTTCGGAGTTGGGCACTGCGCATTTCCGCAGACATAACCCTGTCATTTTCTATGGATGTGCGGTACAAGGCGGTGTAGCGAATCATGTCGCTTCGAAGCGACTGAATAAGCACTTCCTGACCGTTAATACCTCTGTTTCTTGCGGCTTCGTTTGCAACGGCGTTGTTTCCGCCGTCAACGTCTAAATCGACTTCGCTTGCGTACATGGAAGCGCGGTTCATTGCGCGCCGTGCGTCCATCATTATTACCTCGATGTTGCGCAAATAGTGCCGCTTTTGTATCGGAAACTCAAGCAGATATGTGTATTGTGAGTTTGTGTTGAACAGTTGGATTGCTCCGAAACCGGACACAAACATTACAATAAGCAACACCAACGCAAAACCGAGAAATAATTTGCTTCTGATTTTCATGTTTTTCATTACAGACCCTCCGTTTTGATGTGCAAACGACGCTGAGAAACCCGCTGAGGCTACAGCGCGTTTTCGCCGTTTGCTTTATACAGCAATTTTCCGCACCGAAGCAAAAATTGCTATATAAAATCAGCGATTATCCGCGAATTTTACTAGCGAAAACGCAAAATGTCAATGGCGATATTTTGGTTTTTTGCCCCGATGAATCGGATGCGGTATCGGCGAGGCGTTATTCTGAACTCTTGAGTCGCGTCAGCCCTTGTAAATTGTTTTGCCCTGCTTATATGCGTCAACTACTTTTGCGGCGTTTGTGGGCATGGTGACTTTCGGCTTGATTCCGTTGTTTTGCGCCGCCGGAAGCTCGGCACTTCGTCGCGCATCAAGCAACTTATTGTTCTCGTCTTCCGCCACACGAATTTTCACGTCGATGCTCATCACGCGGCGAATATTTTCCTGCATGATTTTTACCTGCGGCTTGTATAAATGCTGTTGCGCCTCAAGTTCCGTGCCGATGTCGGCAAGCATTTTTTCGAACATTGCGTCGCAATCTTTTACGATTTGTATTGAATCCTGCTTTTCCTCGTTCATGCCGAAAATCATTTCACGAACCTTTTCGAGCGGCAGCTCGCTTTCAATTACCGTGCGTTGGTTTTCACAAATACTTGCGATATTTTCAAGCGCGTTCACTTTTCTTTTCAAACCGTCTGTCAAAATGTTTAAATGCGTAAGCATTGTTTTTTCTGCCATAACGAACCCTCCTTCTTAAAGCCGCCGATTCCCTGCGAACTCGTCGCAGCTCACGGCATTTTTTAACACTCTCCTTTGCGGCTCATTATGCACTTTTGACGGGAAACCGGCAACATGCACCGGTTTTTTCGGGGCTTCGCCCCGAACCCCACGAACTTTTTAAAAAAAGTTCGACAAAAACAAAAAAATCGCGCAGCGCGCGATTTTAAATTAAAGTTTTGATGAAACTTTTTCAAAAGTTTCCGGGGGTTCGGGGGCGGAGTCCCCGAGAATTTAAAAATCCTTCATCACGCCGCGATTTCCGCAACCCTCTCGCCGTCAACGATTTCATTTTCCAAAAGCTCGCCGGCGAGGGTTTCGAGTTTTGCGAAATTTTGTTGCAAAAGCTCGCGAGTTTGAGCGTAGAGGTCGTTGACGAGTTCGCCGGATTCGGCGGCAATTCGGCGGTCGTCCTTTAAAATTGCGCGGTCGGCGACGGTTGTTCCCATGCCGAATTTTGTTACATATTGCATCGCGGCGGTTGTTGCCTTTTCGATGTCATTTGACGCACCGGTTGTCACAAAATCTTCGCCGAAGCGAATTTCTTCCGCGCATCGACCCGCAAGCGCGACCATTATTTGCTCGCGAAGTTCACGCTTCGTGTAATACATGCGCTCAGGCGGAATGTTTACGCAAAAGCCCGCCGCCCCCGATGTTGACGGGATTATCGTCACCTTTGCCACGCGATTTTCTTCGTTCGTCAAAACCGCCGCGATTGCGTGGCCTGCCTCGTGCCATGCGGTGATTTCGCGCTCTTTTTTGCGGATGTGCGAGCGGTCTTTTTTCTCGCTGCCGGCAAGCGCGGTGTAGTACGCCGAGGTTATGTCGTCGGGCGAAATTTCGTCGCCGCCGCGCCGCGCCGCGTTGATTGCCGCGTCATTTAACAGCCCTTCGAGCATCGCGCCGCTGAAAAATACTGTGTCGTGCGCGAGTTTTTCGATGTCGATTTGCGCAATGGGTTTGCCCTTTGCGTGTAACTTTATGATTTGCTTGCGAGCATTTACGTCCGGCAGACCGATTTCGACCCGTCTGTCGAAGCGGCCGGGGCGCAGAAGTGCCTCATCGAGCGTGTCCGGACGGTTTGTTGCCGCAACAACCACGATGCCCGATTCTTCGGAAAAGCCCTGCATTTCCGTCAAGAGTGCATTAAGTGTTTGCTCGCGTTCGTCGTTTCCGTTTATTCCGTCGCTGCGTTTTTTGCCCAATGCGTCGATTTCGTCGATGAAAATTACGCCGCGTCCGGCATCGCGGGCTTTTTTGAACAAATCGCGCACCCGCGCCGCGCCCACGCCTACGTACATTTGCACAAAATCCGAGCCGCTGACCGCATAAAACGGCACTCCGGCCTCGCCGGCCATTGCCCGCGCCATCAGAGTTTTTCCGGTGCCGGGCTTGCCGTGAAACAAAATTCCGCGCGGCATTCTTGCCCCGTATCGTGTAAATTTTTCCGGCTCGCGCAGATAATCTACGATGTCCTTGACGCTTTCCTTCGCTTCGAGATTGCCCGCAACATGCTCGAATCCGCACAGTTTTTCGCCTTCGCCGGAGTTCACCGTTACGGGAGCAAGTCCCCCTGCGGCTCGTGCCGCACTGTTTTTTCGTTGCACGAAAAGAAGAACTCCGGCAACAATGGCAATTGTGAAGCCGATTTGTATGAAATTCATGTCCGCGCCCGAATTTTCCGTAACGGCAACGCCGTTGAGCAGCAAAAATTCCTTGAAATTTTCACGTCGCGGATTGTTTGTCGTAAAGTGTTCTTCGACGACGGCAAAAAGAATCATTGCGCCGTTACCAACAGTCGCTTCTGTTACGCGCCCGCCCTCAACAGCCTCAACGAACGCCGCATAATACATGAACTCCGGCGCGACCCGTTCGCGTACATGCGCCGCGTAAATTACGCCCAATGTCGCGCCCAAAATCGCCGCCGCACCGAGCAAATTTCTATACTTTTTGAAAAAATCCATTATGTATTCCCCCTCGGGGGCATTATACGGCACATACAGGTTGTTTCGCCAATGCAATTTCAGGAAGTGCGGCGAACATAAGAAACTCAGCGAACGCGCTTTATGACGCGAACGTGGGCTGTGCCGCGCAAGCGGTGAGCGACGCCCCCTGTTCGCCTCTAATGGTGCGTTCGCTGTACTACCAATACTTTCTGTCGAGTCCGCGATACGAAATCGCTTCCGCAACATGTTCGGCGGAGATGTCGGCGGCGTCGGCGAGGTCGGCAATTGTGCGGGCGATTTTTAAAATTTTGTGATACGCGCGAGCCGACAGCGACATGGTTTCGTACACGTTTTTCAGCAAATCTTGCGCTTCGTTGTTGAGGCGGCAATGCTTTTTTGTTTGCGCGACCGTCATTTTTGCGTTGAAGCCGGCTTTTTTAAAGCGGCTGAACTGCCTTGCGCGGGCGTTTTCCACGCGGGCTTTTATTGCGGCAGAATTTTCTGCGGGCTTTCGCGCGCCCTGCAATTCCGCGTACTCAACCGGCGTCGCTTCAACTTGTATGTCGATGCGGTCGAGAAGCGGCCCCGAAATTTTCTCCAAATATCGCGAAATTTCCGGCGCGGAACAGGTGCATCGCGGCGTTCCCATATAGCCGCAAGGGCAGGGATTCATGGCGGCAAGCAGCAAAAAAACGCACGGATACGTTGATACTCCGCTGGCTCGCGCGATAGTAATTTTGCCGTCTTCCAAGGGCTGTCGCAACGTTTCGAGTGCCTTTTTTTGAAACTCCGGCAGCTCGTCGAGGAACAGCACTCCGTTGTGCGCAAGAGTGATTTCGCCCGGAACAGGGATGCGCCCGCCGCCCGCTAACGATATGTATGACGATGTATGATGCGGCGTTCGAAACGGCCGCTGCTGCATCAGCAAATTTTTTTCATTTAAGAGACCCGCGATGCTGTAAATCTTGGTAATTTCCATGCTTTCTTCGGGCAATAAGTCCGGCAGAATTGTCGGCATTCGTCGCGCAAGCATGGTTTTGCCCGCGCCCGGCGGCCCCAACATCAGCGCGTTGTGATACCCCGCCGCCGCGATTTCAAGCGCGCGTTTTACGTAAATTTGCCCCGCAACATCGGCAAAATCGACGTCGTGAGCGGCGTCATCTGCGGTTGCGTTCGCCGCCGGCTCAAATGCCGCAATCCGCGCTTCGGAAAAATGCTGCACAAGCGACATTATGTCCGGCACGGCAAAAACGGTCACATCCCCCGCAAGCGCGGCTTCCGCCGCATTTTCAGGCGAAACAAACACCTCTCGCGTACCGTTTTTTTTCGCCTCAAGCACCATCGGCAAAATTCCGCTGACAGGTCGAACCGCGCCGTCGAGCGACAATTCTCCCGCAAAAAAGGCGTCGCCCGCGCCGTTTTTAATCGTTCCCATGCCGATTAAAATGCCCGCCGCAATAGGCAAATCGTATGCCGGCCCCGACTTTCGAATATCTGCCGGCGCAAGGTTGACCGTAATACGTTTTGCAGGAAAAGTGAATCCGGCGTTGCGAATCGCTGCACGAACGCGCTCACGGCTTTCCTTAACGGCAGAATCCGGCAGGCCCACGATGTCGAAAACCGGCAGCCCGCCGGAAAGGTCAACTTCAACATCCACATGACAGCTTTCCGCGCCCGAAATCGCGCCGCTTACTACCCGCACGAACATTTTTTCACTCTCCTTTTTATACCGTTTTATTATAGCACAATCGGGGGCGTTGCCCCCGAACCCCCACGAACTTTTTAAAAAAAGTTCGTGGGGTTCGGGGCGAAGCCCCGAGATATTATTCACACGCCTTGACGCCGCGCACGTTTAAAAATATACTTCATTCAAGAACTGTGCGGATAAGCGTCAGGGGGTGTTCGGCATGAAAAAGCGTTTGCACTTTGGCGTAATGTTTTCAACTATGGATAACGCGAACCAATACGAGCTTTGGCGCGGCATTGATTCGTTTGCACAGGAAAACGACATTCATTTAACGGCGTATATCGGCACGTATCAGGTGGCGGGCGGCGAGGTTACGTCGTTTCTGGATACATGTTTCGAAACGGCGGCGGCAAGCGATTTTTTGGACGGAATCATTGTTATGTCGGGGTTTTTGGCGCAAATTGTCGGCACTGAAAACTTTCAAAAATATATCGAAAAACTTCCGAAAGATATGCCGGTTGTGTCGGCGTCGTTGCCGATTGAGGGTGCGCCCTGCGTTTCCGCCGACAGCTTGGGCGGCGTGTACGACACGGTTTCGCATCTCATTGAGCGACACGGCAAAAAGCAAATCGCGTTTGTGAAGGGAACAGAGGGGCATCCCGAGGCGGAAGCGCGCTTAAACGGCTACAAGCGGGCGTTGGCGGACAACGGGATTAGCTTTGATGAAAATTACATACTTCCGGGAAAATTTAATTGGGAAAGCGGCGAAGCGGCGGTTGCCACGCTTATCGACGAACGCAAACTGCCTTTTGACGCGGTTGTTGCAAGCAACGACCAAATGGCGGTCGGTGTTTTAATTGAGTTGAAGCGACGGGGAATTTTTGTGCCGACAGACGTTGCCGTTACGGGCTTCGACGACGACGTGACGTCCGAGTCGCTTATTCCGTCGCTGAGTACGGCGCGGCAGGATTTTTTTGAAATCGGGCGCGAATGTGCAAAAACGTTGTTGCTAATGACCCGCGGTGAGGCGGTTGACGATATGTTTCACGTCAAGCCGGAATTTATTCCGCGCCAATCCTGCGGATGCTTGGAGGCGGAGTACGCAAAATCCGCCGAAATTTTGGGCACGGGTACAACCCTTCGAAATTTTATTGTCGAGCATTTCACGGCGATTTTTACAAATATTCCGGAAGGGAATCGCGCCGAACAAACAGCATCGTGGGCGGATACTTTGGTTGGTGCAATCGGGAAAACTCCGTTCAGCCAAGAGGAATTTTTGTACAGTTTTAACGAAATTTTAATTCGGTACAATTATCAGCATAAGGAAATTATGCGTTGGCACACCGCGTTGGACGTTTTGTCCGGGGGCATCGAATTTCACAGCTATGAGGTTGAATCCTTGCCGGCGGCGCATTCCGCGTTGTTGTCGGCAACGGCGTTTGTGCAGGACATTCGCGCAAAGGAAAAGCGCGACAAAGATTTGCTCGACCAAAGCACGCGAAATCTTGTTCGGCGGCTTGCAAGTGAGCTTGTTTTGACGTTCGACATGACAACGCTTGTGAACAAATTATCGGCGACGCTGCCCGCCCGCGAGCTTTCGTTGCAAACGGCGTTAATCGGGGTTTATCGTCGGCCGATTCGCCCCGGCGACACTGCCCGGTTGCCGCATCTCAAAAACCGGTCTGACGCGGCGGAGGGTGCGAACGCCCTGCCCGACCGCACAATTGCAACGCTTTTCGGCTTCGACGACCGCGAAATTTTTAACATCCAACACCACAAAATTTTATTTTCGAGGTATCCGGCGTTTGAAAATTTCGATATGGAGCGCGTGCGGCGTTCGATGTTTTTCATTCCGCTGTTTTTTGAGGCCGAAGAGTTGGGCGTTTTGTTGTTGCCTTACGGCGGCGATATTTTAATCGACACATATGACACGTTGCGTGTAAGTATTGCCGCGGCAATAAAAGGCACAGAACTGCTTTCAACAATTCGTGTGCTGTCAATTACCGACGAACTTACCGTTTTGTTGAATCGGCGCGGATTTTTTCAGCTTGTGGGTTCGCGCATTGCGCAATTATCGCGCGTACCGGATGTATTTGCGATGGTCATGTTTATGGATATGGACGGCCTGAAAGAAATCAACGACACGTACGGTCACAGCGAAGGCGACGCAGCAATTTCGGCATTCGCGAACATTTTGAAAGACTCGCTTCGAAAAGATGACATAATCGGGCGTATCGGCGGCGACGAATTTGTTGTGTTTTCGTCGGTAAAATCGGCGGAAGACGGCAACCGTGTTGTGCAACGAATCCGCGATAATCTCGACGAGTACAACGCCCGAGGGTTGCATCCCTATGAAGTTTCAACGAGTATCGGAAGCGTGTTGTTAAGCAATATTTCGCACAAATGCTTTAACGAAGCCATGCTTTACGCCGACAGCGTTTTGTATGAAGAAAAGCAGCGCAAGCGAGAAAGCGGAGCCGCGAGGAGATGACAGGGATGCTTAAAAAAATCGGTGCAAATGCCAAAGAAGCGGCATCATATGTACGGCGGCTTGCGTCGGCGGAGAAAAATAAAATTTTGACGGCTTGCGCAGACGCGCTTGAAAAAAACGCCGCCGAAATTATTTCGGCAAACGCAAAAGATATGGCGGCGTCCGACCCGGCTCGCAAAGCCTTCAACGACCGCCTGATGCTTAACGAACAGCGAATTTCCGGGCTTGCGGAGGGAATGCGCAAGGTTTCGCGGCAAAACGACCCCACCGGCGAGGTGCTTTACATTAAAACGCTGCCTAACGGGCTTAACGTCGGCGAAAAGCGCGTACCGCTCGGCGTTGTGGGCATGATTTACGAAGCCCGCCCGAACGTCACGACGGATTCTTTCGCGCTGTGTTTGAAGGCGGGAAATGCCTGCGTTTTGCGTGGTTCGAAGGAAGCGATTCATTCGAATGTTGCTATCGTGAAAATTTTGCAAGCTGCGCTTACGCGCCTCGGGCATCCGCCGAAAATCGTGCAACTTATTGAGGATACTTCGCGGGAAACCGCTCGCGAGTTTATGCGGCTTAACGGGTATCTCGACGTGCTTATTCCGCGCGGAAGTGCCGGGCTTATTCAGGCCGCCGTTGAAAACGCAACCGTTCCGGTAATCGAAACCGGCGTCGGAAACTGCCACATTTTCGTTGACGAATCGGCGGATTTAACAAAAGCCGTTCCGCTGATTATCAACGCGAAAACGCAGCGTCCGAGCGTTTGCAATGCCACCGAAAAATTGCTGATTCACAAAAATATTGCAAAAACTTTTCTGCCGAAAATTTGCGGCGCGCTTGCTGCCGCCGGCGTAAAAATTCGCGGGTGCGGAAAAACTTGCGCGTTGTTTTCCGCCGCAAGCATCGCCTCGGAAGACGATTGGCACACCGAATTTTTAGATTTAATCATCGGCGTGAAAGTTGTGGATGACCTCGACGCCGCAATCGCGCATATTTCAAAATATTCCTCCGGCCACACCGACTGCATTTTGACCGAATCCTACACCAACGCCAACGAATTTATCGACCTTGTTGATTCCGCCGCCGTTTTCGTAAACGCTTCCACGCGCTTCACCGACGGCGAAGAGTTCGGCTTGGGCGCGGAAATGGGAATTTCTACGCAAAAATTACACGCCCGCGGGCCTATGGGTCTGACTGCGCTTACCACCACGAAATTTTTTGTAACCGGGAACGGACAAGTGCGGGGGTAGATAAATTTTGAGTTCTCGGGGGCTTTGCCCCCGAACCCCCACGAACTTTTCCAAAAAAGTTCGACAAAAACATAGAAATCGCGCTTCGCGCGATTTTTTGTTGGGTCGTAAACTGCTCCGGCAAAAATGCCGGAAGCTGTTCCGGCTTTGAGGGAATGTGTTGCTGCCGGTAGAGCAATTTGAGTTGTCCGAAAACGAGGCGGAAAATCGCGGGCAATGGCGGGCGCACTTCGCCCGTACCCTTCAGCGCGTTTTCCGACGAAGTTTGAGGCTACGCAAAATCAAATTGCTATATATGTCCCCGGCGTTCAATGCGCGCTTGGCGCGCCGCGCTACACTCGGCTCAATAATTTTTCTTTAACGGCCTCAAACTCTTCGTCGCTTATTGCGCCCATGAGTTTGAGGTCTTTGTATTTTTTCAGTTCATCCGCCATGCTTGCGGGGGCGGCGTCGGCCGGCGCAGGTGTCGCGCGTTTTTCAACATATCTGTCACAATATTCGCATTTGTTCACGATATTCGCATGAATAATAACCGACGCGCCGCACCCCGGACACTCGCAAACCTGTGAAAGCGGTGCGTTCGATTTTTCTCCCGCCGCATTTGCGGCAATTTGAATAATCATTTCGCGAACGCGGTTAATTTTTGTTGTAAACGTAAATTTCAGCGATACATTTAAATCCGCAGTGCGAAACGAAATTCCGCCGCCGTCGAAAAATCCGCCCCGCGACTCTTGCGCGGCAACCGTTAAAATGTCCTCCAACGGAAATTCAAGTGCCGGCGCCCATCGCCCGGCCGTAAATAAAAATCGCTTGTTTGAGAAAAAAATAACGCCGGTTTTCTTAGTGCCGCCTTTTCCCTCGGCGGTGCAATCAACGCCCCATGCGATGAAATATATCTGCTCGCCGGGTAACATCAGGCCGATTGCCGCGTTAATCGAACTTCTCCACATAAGCGTTGATACTTCGCTCATTTCTTCCGCTACCCTCACCGCATCCTTGACGTTTCGCACCTCTTGCGGCAGGTCTTTCATTATTTGGTCAAATACGCTTGTCAAAAAACATCCTCCCGATTCTTTTTCCGAATTTTATACCGGCTTGATGTTGCGTGGCAAATATTGCGTACCGAAGCGCAAACCGCTATAAAAAAACCACGGCAAACAGAAACCCGGATACGGCCCTCCGGAGCGATTCTGCCTGTCGTGGCTTATTTTTTTGTTTTTGAGCATTAAAAATCCGGACGTCCGAAGTCGGAACGTTGCCCCTGGCACCGTCGCGCGGTTGTATACATGGTGTGCGGGCATTGTTCCTGTTTAGCGTTGAGGGGTTGCCTCTTCGCTCGGACACAATATAACCGAACAATGTTTTGCCGTCAAGCGATTTTACGAAAATATATTCGAAAATCGCATGGGTGAATTTTTGGGGGCTTTGCCCCCAATCCCCCACCCGCTTTTTAAAAAAAGCGGGGCAAAAATTATCAAAAATCGCGCTTCGCGCGATTTTTTGTTGCACAGGCATAGCGAACCCGGCAAAGGTGCAAGAAGCTGTTCCGGCTTCGAGGGAATGTGTTGCTGCCGGTATATGTCCCCGGCGTTCAATGCGCGCTTGGCGCGCCGCGCTACAGCCGGCTCAATAATTTTTCCTTAACGACCTCAAACTCTTCGTCGCTGATTGCGCCCATGAGTTTGAGGTCTTTATATTTTTTCAGCTCATCCGCCACGCTTACGGGGGCAATATCGCCGGGTGAGGCGGCGACCGGAGCGACCGCCGAAGCGTCCCGCGTTTCGACATATCTGTCGCAGTATTCGCATTTGTTCACGATATTCGCATGAATAATAACCGACGCACCGCATCCCGAACATTCGCAAACTGCCGAGGCTCCGCCGGGGCTTGAGCCGGTATTTCCGCAAACCGCATTTGAGGCAATTTGAATAATCATTTCGCGAACCCGGTTAACTTTCGTCGTGAAGGCGAATTGCAACGTCACATCCATGTTTGCCGTTCGAAATGAAATTTTGCCGCCGTCATAAAAGTCGCCTCCCGATTTCTCCGAAGCAACTGTCAAAATCTCCTCAATCGGACACATAACAAAAAGCGACTGCCATCCCGGAGTAAACAAAAATCGCTTATCCGAGAAAAAAACAAGACCGGTTTCCGTGTCGTCCATGCCGTCTTCTCCGGTCGCGGTGCAATCGACGCCCCATGCGATGAAATATATTTTTTCGTCGGGCAGAATCATGCCGATTGTCCGTTTAATTTCGCCTTTCCACTTGTGCGTTGACGTTTCGTTCAGCTTTTCGGATACCCGCACCGCATCTTTAACGTTGCGCACCTCTTGCGGCAGGTCGCGCATGATTACTGAAAGTTCACTTATCATAAAATTACCCCCTCGTTTTTTTAACGGTCGTTTTTGTTTCAGTGCGAAAAAATTTCCGCACAGTTCACAAAGCCGATGTAATTTTACCGGGTTGACGCTTTGTTGCAAATCCCGCGAAATTTTCGCAACGCGCAAAACCTATCGGTAACCGGCCGACCACCGATAGGTTTTTTTTGTTTGCGGGGTTTCCGGAGGTCGCCATTTTCGTACGAGTAAATGCTTAAAAAGCCGCGATTCGCCGAATAACCGGTTGAAATTGCGGCTTTTTAATTGCGTAAATCCGGCAATTGTCGTATAATCTGCTTAAGTTGAAGCGGAGGCGCGACGATGCATTACGAGTTTGAGTTTCAAATGACCGAGGCGGATTTTTTGGATTACAATGAATTTCACTTCAACAATACGCCTCGTGCCAAGTTGTTGATGGCTGCCTTGACCGTCATTCCTCTTTTGACAGGCGCGGCTGTTTTTTGGATTGTTTTTTATCTGTTGGGTTCGTCGAGTTTCGTTTTTCTGCCCGCGGTGATAACGGTTGTTCTTCTTTCCGTGATGGTGTATCAACTTATTTTTTTGAGTCGTACACACAGGCGCAACGTCAAAAAGCAGCTCAAAGCGATGAGTACGCAAGGCAAGCTGCCGTACGCTGAAAATATTCGAATGCAATTCGACGACGAATTCATTCGCGAGTTTAACGAAAGAGGCGAAACCAAAACGCTTTATTCCTCCGTCGATAAAATCGGCGAGGGAAAAGGAGTGTATATCTATACAAACGCAGTGCAGGCATATGCAATCCCGCTTTCCGCCTTTGAAAGCGAAGAACAACGAAAAAATTTCATAACATTTATGAACGCAAAGATAAATAAAGCGGGAAAAATGTCAACTTGATTTTTCACCGAAACAGTTGCGCCGCAAGAGGATTTTCCTTCGCCGGCGGCATAAGATTAGGAGTGCAAAAATGTCGGAACAACAATACACCGCAGATAATATTCAGGTACTGGAAGGCTTGGAGGCGGTTCGCAAGCGTCCGGGTATGTACATCGGTTCAACGGCGGCGAAAGGGCTGCATCATTTGGTGTACGAAATCGTTGACAACGCGGTTGACGAAGCCCTTATGAACGCATGTGACGAAATTATTGTGCGCATCCACGAGGATAATTCGATTTCCGTGCGCGACAACGGGCGCGGAATCCCGGTGGGAATCCAAGCGCAAACGGGTTTGCCCGCCGTGGAGGTTATTTTCACGGTGCTTCATGCCGGCGGAAAATTCGGAAGCGGCGGATACAAGGTATCGGGCGGGCTGCACGGCGTTGGCGCAAGTGCGGTAAACGCGCTGTCGGAATGGCTTGTTGTGCGCGTTTTTGACGGCACGAACATACACGAAATGAAATTCGAGCGCGGCCCGAAAGTCGAAGATTTGCGCGTTATCGGCGAAACATCGGAAACAGGTACGTTTGTGCATTTCAAGCCGGACGCGGATATTTTCGAAGAAACGGAATACAACTTCGACACGCTGAAACAACGCCTGCAAGAAACGGCGTTTTTAACAAAAGGGCTGAAAATCGACCTCATCGACGAGCGTACCGAGCATCCGCGAACGCCGCGTTCGTATAAATACGACGGCGGAATCAAGGAATTTGTTGCGCATATCAATCAGAACAAAACGCCCATCGTCGAGGAAATATTTTATTGCGAATCCAAGCACGATAATGTGCTTGTTGAAATTTCGATGCAGCACAACGACGGATTTCAGGAAAACACGTATTCTTTCGTAAACAATATCAACACAACCGACGGCGGAACGCATGTTACGGGCTTTCGTTCGGGGCTTACGCGAACGATTAACGATTACGGGCGCAAATTTAATCTGCTGAAAGAAAACGACAAAAATTTGACCAGCGAGGACGTGCGAGAAGGGCTTACGGCGGTGCTGAGCATCAAAGTTGAAGAGCCGCAGTTTGAGTCGCAAACGAAAGCAAAGCTGAACAATTCCGAGGCGCGAACGGCCGTTGAGCAAATTTTGTCGGAGCATTTGACGTTCTTCCTTGAAGAACATCCGTCCGTCGGGCGCACGATTATCGACAAATCGCTCATGGCGGCGCGGGCGCGTGAGGCGGCGCGAAAGGCTCGCGAGCTTGTTCGGCGCAAGTCTATCTTCGACGGCGGACGACTGCCGGGCAAATTGGCGGATTGCTCCGAAAAAGACCCCGCGTTGTGCGAAATTTTCCTCGTGGAGGGTGATTCGGCGGGCGGCAGCGCGAAGCTCGCTCGCACCCCGCACACACAGGCGATTCTGCCGTTACGCGGAAAAATTATGAACGTCGAAAAGGCTCGGCTCGACAAAATTTTGGACAACAAAGAAATCGAAGCCATGATAAAAGCCTTCGGCACGGGCATTCAGGAGGACTTCGACGTCGAAAAACTCCGCTATCACAAAATCGTTATTATGACCGACGCCGACGTGGACGGCTCGCATATTCGCACGTTGCTTCTCACATTTATGTACCGTTTTATGAAAGACCTTGTAAGCGAGGGCTTTGTTTACATCGCCCAGCCGCCGCTGTACAAGGTTGAAAAGGGCAAGAAGGAATATTACGCCTACTCCGACGACGAGCTTCGCCGCGTTTTGGAAGAAATCGGCCGCGACGGCATAAAGCCGATTCAGCGGTACAAAGGCTTGGGCGAAATGGACGCCGACCAACTCTGGGAAACCACCATGGACCCCGAAAAGCGCATTTTGCTTCGCGTATCACTCGACGACGCGCTCGCCGCCGATTTAATTTTCACACAGCTTATGGGCGACAAAGTCGAACCGCGCCGCGAATTTATTCAGGAATTTGCGACGCAGGTTCGAAATTTGGATGTGTAAGGGGAGCGTTTGTGCAAAACGAAATAATTTTTATTGTTACGGAATCATTGGACGGCGGGTATGAGGCGCAAGCGGCGGGACATTCCATTTTTACGCAATGCGATGAATACTCCGAGCTTGCCGAAACCCTGCGCGACAGCGTGAAGTGCCACTTTGGCGAAGGCAAACAGCCTTCGTTAATCAGAATGCACTTTGTAAAGGATGAGGTTATCGCGGTATGAGAGTTCCGCGAGATATAAACGCCGAAAGGCTTACAGCCGCGTTAAAACGCCTCGGCTACGTGGTTATAAGGCAAACGGGAAGCCATATCCGGCTTTCAAAAAAATCAGATGAGGGCGAGCATAATATTACCGTTCCCAATCACAAGCCTGTAAAAATCGGCACACTTCAAGCTGTTGCATCAGAAGTGTGCCGATTTAATAAGGTGAATTTATCGTGGTTTTACGGCGAACTGTGATAACCGTTATTCCCTGACCTCGTCGTCGAATTCGCAGACCGCTCACTTGAAAATATCACCCGAACCAACCGCGCATAACTTCAAGTGCAGCTTTAACCTCCGCTTTAACATTGGCGGGGTTTTTTATTGCGCCCTCGATGCTGATTTTGTCGTTGTAGCCGATTTGTTTTACTGCGCGTACAAATTCGTCATACGTACCGGCGGGGTCGTTCGGCGACGGCACCATTCGCCCCGTCGGATACGCTGTGTGCAAATGCAAAACTTCGGGATACTTTACAACATCCTCGTACGTGTGGTTTTCCATGGCAACGTGATAGCTGTCAATCATCGCGCCCACGTTTTTCAGCCCGAATGTTAATTCAACGGCTTCGGCATAGCTGTTGATGATATTCGTTTCCGTTCGGTTCAGCGGCTCGACGGAAATTTTAATGCCGTTTTGACCCGCGTAAACGTCCATAAGCTCAACAATCAGACGCAAATTCGCCCAAACCTCTTCCCGCGTCGCGCCCTCGGGAATTTTTCGCGCGCCGCCGTTTCCGAAAACGAGGCTTTCGATGCCGAGTTCCGCCGCAAGAGGCAGCATTCTTTCCAAGTACGCGATAATCCCGTTCGAATCCATGCCCGCGCCGACAATTTTAAGCGCGGGCGGAAAAAATAAATTACACGCGCGGCACGGAATTTTCTCAAGCTCCTTTTTCAAGCCGGCAATCCCGGACAGCGCGGATAATTCGGAAAACGGCAGTTCAACATAGTCGAACCCCGCTTCCGCCACCGCATCGAAAAGTGCGCGTTCCTGTTCGTTTAAAAATTTCAAATCCATGCAATAACCGTACTTCATTTGAATCTCTCCTTATAATGCGAATCCATGATTGCATTTATGTGTTTGTTTGCCTGCTATACATTTCAGCCCTTGCGATGTCGAGTTCGTTTCGCACTTTCGGCAATGTGAGCCGAGCAAATTTGTTGCCGGCTTCTGTTTGCGTAAAAAAATTTATTTCAGACTTTTGAAGAAAATTCAGCGCAGTGAGCGTGTTTTTTTCCGTCCCGTGACCGTAAAGCCAGCATTTTCCGAGCCGATATTCAATATTCGGTTGTTCGTCATAATCGCCGGACTCGGTAATGTTATGTGCTTCGCTGTACCAAAAAAAAGCGGCATCTTTATCTTCGCCAACGAAAAGACCGTCGTAATACATGTCGCCGAGTTTATACATGGCGTTCGGATTTTCCCAAAACGCCGCCTGCGAAAAATATGAATACGCTTTCTCGTAGTCAACCGGCACATCGCGCCCGTAAAAATAACAATAGCCCAAATTGCTTAACGCATACGAATTCGATTCAGCCGCCGCTTTTTCATACCACTCTATGGCTTTTTTATAATTTTGCTCAACACCTTTGCCGGAATAGTACATAATCCCCAAAAGCAACTTAGCGTATCTCTTGCTATACAGGGGCGTGTCTTTATCCTCTGCAAACTCCGAGAGGTAACGCAAAATTAACTGACCTTTTTCATGGGTCAATTCCTCGGTTTCGTTGTCGAGACAGTGTTTCGCAATATCAAACATGGCTCGTTTATGCCCCGCTTTTGCGAGACTTTCAGCGAGAAGTATTTTGTAATTTTTTTGCGCCACAGTTGAATCCTCCTCTGTATTGCGTTGTTAAAATTTCTCCAAATCTTTCAGGTGGTTCATTTCCGGGGCTTTTTTTCCGTCGCGATTTATCGCTGTCATTTCGGCAATTGCCGATTTTAATGCGGCTCGTTTGTATGTCTGGTTCCAACGGCTTACCGCGATATAATCAAAAATTCCGGCAGTGCCGTTTGCGCAACCCGTATGCTCGCCGAGTTGGTCAACCGCGCGTTCCATTGCAATAAATGTACTCGGAATGCCGCCGCCTCCGCCGCCCGCCGCCGCAACAAGAATGCTCGGCTTGTTTTTGTGCGCGGATACGATATCTTCCTTGCCGTTCCACTGCTTAGTTGTTTCGCAACGCCGCAACCGGTCCCAAAATATTTTCAGCTCTTCGCTGATTTCGCCCCAATAAACGGGCGTGATGTACACAATTGCGTTCGCTTCGGAAACGGTTTTTTGCAGGTCGGCAAAGCCGTCTTTTTCGCCGAAAATGCATTTGTGTTCCTTGAAGCAAATTCCCCAACCGTCGTGACACATCACACATTTTTTCAAGCCCAAACCCGCCAACCGTATGGTTTCCGACTCAAGCCCGAGTTCGTCGGCGGCTTCTTGTGCCGCCTCAACAAACGAATAACAAAGCCCGTCCTTTTTCGGCGTGGCGTTTACGATAAGTAATTTAAACATAGCTTTTCCTCTTTTCTGCGTGTATTTTTTATCCTGCAACAGTATAGCAGTTTTATAATATATACGGAAAATTTTATCAATGTACTTTGAATATGCTATAATCCACAAAAATAATAAAACGAGGGCGAACGTCACAATTTTTGATTTCGGTGGGGGCATTATGCGATATTACCTAAAGCGTTGCGGTTATCAGGAACTCGGCAGCGTCACGGACGGCAAGGCGCGTCGCGGGCGTTATTTGCTTATGTCAAAAAAAGTTACGGATTTTTTCCCGCCCCTTTCGGAAGTACAATTGAACGACAGCACCGTTATTCCGATTTTGCCGTTATACTCCGATAAAAAAGTGTACTGCAAGCTCATTTATCATAACAGCAAACATGCCGCACCGCATATGAAGAAACAGCATAATGAATATCGCCTGTATCTTACGAGAGATTTGGAAGATGAAAAGCTGTTGTTTTCGCTTAACGACATTGTTGCAATGCGTACGGTTGAAATTGCCGGCGATAATGACGACACTCAAACCGCATACTTATTGCATTTAATACGTGACAACCGCTCGGCTCTTTACAGGGAGCTTAATGACATAATTGATGCGCATCCGATACGCGGAGGTCACGGTGTTTATGAGGGCGTCATCTCGGAATTTGAAGAGTTGGCAGATGCCCGCCTGCAAACGAACGACATAGTTATTATTGACGACGATGCCGCTCAACAAATCGAAAAATCCGACATATCAACGCTGTTTAATTCTGTGTCTTTCCGCGATTTTGTAATGTTCGGATACGAAACGCTTTGCGCGATTACAGGGTCGGTTATTCGTTATGAGCGATTTTTCAACCTCGAAGCCGCACATATACGCCCTAAAAGTCATGGCGGCTTGTTTGTGCCGAGCAACGGCATAGCATTGTGCCGCGATATGCATTGGGCTTTCGACAAGGGCTTTGTCACGCTTACAACAGATTATAAAGTTGCCGTGCATCCCGAAACAAGAAGCGAATGGTTGCGCTCCTTTGACAGCAAGTTAATTCATCTGCCGAAAGACCCGTTTTTCCGACCCGCAATTGAGAATATTGAGTACCACAGAAAACATGTCTACGGACGCTTTCTGACTTCGGGGAGGTTATAACGTGAAAAAATTACTTGCCATTGACCTTTTTTCGGGTTGCGGCGGGCTTTCAAAAGGATTTATCGACGCAGGATACGACATTCTCGTCGGTGTTGATAACGATAAGGCGGCACTTGATACGTTCGAGCATAATCATAACGGCGCGGTTGCGTTAAATGCGGATTTATCCGCACCCGAAACATTTGACTTAATTGATAAAATTGTCGGCAATCGAAAGTTGGATGTAATAATTGCCGGTCCGCCTTGCCAGGGATTTTCTTTAACCGGACCGAGAGATTTTGACGATACTCGCAACAAGCTGTATCTTGCGGTTATAGCCGCCGTTAAAAAATACAAGCCCAAAGCATTTATAATCGAAAACGTACCGGGCATGGCTACCTTATATAAAGGCGAAGTGAAAAACGAAATTCTTCGCAGACTAGCCCGACTCGGTTACAATGTTGAATGCCGAGTGCTTTGTGCCGCCGATTACGGTGTGCCGCAAATACGAAAAAGGTTAATTTTTACGGGTATTCGGGAAGATGTCGGAACGCCCGAATTTCCCGCGCCTGTAAACACACCCGAAAATTATGTAACCTGCCGACAAGCCATCAGCGATTTGCCTTTTCACACAAGCGATACTTACACTTGCGAACCAACCACCGAATATCAAAAAAAAATGCGCGGTCGTTGTTGCACGTTGCATAATCACGTCATTACGAATCATAAGAAATTCGTCGCAGACGTGATTTCGTTAGTGCCGGAGGGATGCAATTATAAGTCGCTCCCCGAAGGTGTGGGCGAAAGTCGCAAGTTTAACGAGGCATGGACGCGCTATCACGGCGATAAACCGTCAAAAACAATTGACACGGGACACCGAAACCACTTCCATTACGAATTTAATCGCGTGCCCACAATCAGAGAAAACGCAAGGTTGCAATCATTCCCCGATGATTTTGTGTTCAAGGGTTCTAAGACGCAACAAAATCGGCAAGTCGGCAATGCGGTGCCGCCCTTGCTCGGCTATCACTTGGGCAAGAAAATTAAAGAAATTATATAGTGAAACAAGACAAAAACGCTCTTGTTTCACCCCCGGTACTCGCACTTTTGTAGCGAACGCACTTGAGAAATCCGTTCAGGTTTCGTCGGAAAACGCGCAGAAGCCCGCGATTTCCCGACTCGCCTTCACGGTTCTCAAAGGCGTTCGCTATACTTGCGCA
>WQVC01000024.1 GCA_009781765.1 Defluviitaleaceae bacterium
CCGCCGCAACCGTCCGGAATTGTCCTTCCCGAAGGGACGGCATATTGGGCAGTAAACGGCGTAAGATGGGCGATGGAGAACGGCATATCCGACGGGCAACGCCCCGCGGCGAATGTTACCCGTCAAGAAGTTATGCAAATGCTTTTCAATTTTTACAACTTTTCGGAGAGCAATTGCGATTGCTCGGCGGTTTGTGGCGGGTGATTATTCCATGTTGCTAACTCGTTACTATCCGCCGTAAAAACCAACTTATTGCAAAACCGAGGTTGCTTCTTGAAACGCTCCAATTTGCGGCGCATTCATGGAGCAAAACACACGTGAGTACCTGTTGAAAAATGGAGCAAAATCATGCTAAAATATGTACGAAACAAAAAACCATAACGGCTGTAAAGATGCAGACACACCCAAACAGCGAACACAGGGGATTCGAAACATCACCTGCGCACAAGGCAAAAGCCTTTCATTATGGTAGGCATAGTTTAACACGGCTCACCGGTTTGTTCAATTGGACTTTTGTGAACCTTTGCGGGCGTCTTGTCTCCGACGCTTGGCTTGCGGGCTCCGGCACATACCCACCCCGGTTGTGCGGAGTTTCGTTTCGCGACGCACCGGTTTTTGAGCTTTGTGTTGCTTTGTTTACTTGTTGAGGGCATGTCTCGGTTTGCATGTGTTGAACCTTACATATCAAGCTCGCAGGTGATGGCAGATTTTTTGCCGTCCCTACGGGCTTTTTTGTTTCCTCGGACGGCGGGCGCAGAATACTCGCGCTGCGTCCCGTCTCCGTGTATTTTTTCGGTTTGCGCTTCGGTGCGGCAAACCGCAACGGGAGTGATTTTTATAACAGTAAGAGCGATTATAGACGAGATATTACTGCGCTACGAAGTAGGCGACCGCGTAAAAGCATTGCGCAAAGCGAACAATATGTCGGTGAAAGACCTCGCAAAGCAAATGAGTATACGCACGGGTTCTTTGAGGATGATTGAATTCGGAGGCCGCGAAATTACAGCATACAACTACCTGCGACTGCATGAAATTTTCGGCGTGTCCCTGCACTACATCATTACCGGGAAAGAGCTTGAGGAGAAGCCTTAATTTAACCACGGAAATCAATTTTCAAGTTTTCGGGGGCGAAGCCCCGAAAATTGATTTCCGCGTTAATTTAACGCCGACCTCACCGCTCCCGGCGCGGCGGAAACTTTGGCAAAAAGCTCTTCAACTTTTTCGCCCAACCCGACTTCATACAAATTCACACCGAAAAGGCTTTCATTCGATAAAATCGGGCGAAGGTCTATTTTTTTGCCGAACGGCACACCGTACAGAACATTCAATTCCTCCGGCAAGCGCGGGTCGGGCGAAAGGTCGAGCTTCGCGCCGTCGTCGTTTATGCCCATGCGATACCGCAAAAAAAGCGCGAAAAACAGCGATACCGCAGGAAACTCGGCGACGAAATCCGGCTTATCGCCTTGGGCAGCGGCGGCGTTCACTCGCGTTTTCAGCGCGCTGAAGCGAATCGGAATTTTTTGCGAGGTATCGCAAGCAATTCGTGCGGGCGCGTCGGGGATGAAGGGGTTCGGAAAACGCGACGTTAAAACTTCGTTCAAAAATTCCGCAGGGTCAATAATGCCGGGATGCTCGACGGCGGGCAGAAGTTCGTTTGCGGCGCGACGAATCAGCGCGACAAGGTTTTCGTCCTTCATGCAGGCGGAAATTGTGGGGTAGCCCAAAAGCATTCCGCTGACCGCCAAAATTGTGTGCAACGGGTTCAAGCACGCGCAAACCTTCATTTGGTCGGCTTTGCGCACGGTTTCGCGGTCGGTCATGTAGACGCCGGACGGCGAGCGTGAGGCATCGGCAGTGTTTTCGGCTTCGGGGAAACGTGCGGCGTCGGTCGCTTGTCCTCGGTGACAAAAAGCAGGGCGACCGTTGGGGAAATCGTCTTCAATAACAAGATACGCCGCCGATTCGGCATTTACAAACGGCGCGACGAAAGTATGTTTGGTCGTTTCGATAATTTCCGTATCTTCAAAGCCGTCTGCCGCAAGAATTTTCGCAACTTCTTCCGACGGGCGCGGCGTGATTTTGTCAATCATCGTCCACGGGAACGCGAGCGTTTCCACATATTGAGTAAATTTGTCGGAAATATTCCACGCGCGGGCAACGGTCAACACCGACTTTTTAAGCTGCGTACCGTTTTCCGCAAAATTATCCATCGTGACAAGAGCAAGCGGCGGTGCGCCGGCTTCGAAGCGCGCCAAAAGTCCCGCCGCAAGCTGTTCAATCGTCGTTTTCGCGGCGGCGGGCGACGGACAAATTTCGCCGACAGCATAGCCTTTTTCGGTAATCGTGAGGCTCACCATTTGCAACGACGGCGCGGCAATAATTTTTTTCACCCGCGCAAGGTCGCAGGAAAACGCATCCGCGACGCTCGCGATTACACGCTTTTCGATGCTTCCGTCGGTGCGAAGCGTCACGCCGAGCGTCAAATTATCATACGGCGCGAACGACTTCGGGACGATTTCCTCATCGAAGCCTTCGTACACGATAATTCCCGTGTCGGCAAGCCCCGCATCAAGCAAATCCTGATGCGCTGCCGCAACAAATACGCGAAAAATATTTCCCGCGCCCATGTGCAACCACGTCGGCGCGGCGGCGGTTTTCGCCCGCATTGCGGGTACGTCGAATTTCGGCAGGGTGTAGCCCGGTTTCCAAGTTGTTTCAATCAATGTCAGTTTCATGCAAAAATCCTCCCGGCTTCTTTCAAATTTTCAATTATTTTAACTCCGAAGGGGCAACGTGATTCGCAATTGCCGCATTCGATGCACGTTCCGCCGGGAAGCGCGGCATAATGCGAACGCACCGACGGCGGAATGCTTGCCGTATCAAGGCGGGCGATGTCCAAATATTTATGAACGCCCGCGATGTCGATTTCCGCCGGACACGGCTGGCAATGACTGCAATACACGCAGTTTCCGGCGAAATCTGCGCGAAGGTCGCGTATCGTATCGCTGAAATCCTTCTCCTCGGCGGAAGCGGAAAGATATTCGGCAATTTGCCGCATTTCGGCGGCGGTTCGGCAGCCGGGCAACACGCTTGCAGCCGCCGGCCGCGAAAGCGCGTAATGCACGCATTGATTGAGCGTCAACGGCTTGGCGTAGGGCGTGTGGTCGGCGGAAAGCAACTTGCCCGCGCCCAACGCCTTCATAACGGTTATGCCGATATTTTCCCGCTCGCACAGGTCGTAAAGCGCGGCGCGTTCCGGGTCGATGCCGCGAAACAACGCGCCGGCAAATTGTTTGTCGATTTGCTCCAACGCCGGCATATGCGGCGGCAACATGTCAAACGCCGGATTTATGCTGAACATCAACATATCGACTTCGCCGGTTGCAATCACTCGCTTTGCCGTTGCCGGATTATGCGAGCTGAACCCGATATGCCGAATATCGCCCTGCCTTTTCAGCTTCCGCGCGTACTCGATAAATTCCGTTTCGAAAACATTTTTGAAATCGTCCTCGCTGTCGATGAAAAACAACATGCCGAAATCAATGTAGCCGAAAAGCCGCAACAGCGTTTCGAAATATTTTTTCACCGTCGGCATATCCCGACTTATATCGTACTGCTGATTCACGTCGCTCGCGCCGATATGCCCCTGAATCAGCAGATTTTTTCTGCGTCCGCCAATCGCTTTTGCAACATGCGTACGAACTTCCTCGCCCGGCATAAACACATCCAAGAGATTCACACCGATGTCGAGGGCGGCATCAATAGTTTCCGCAACCTGCTCATACGGCTTTCTGTCCAGATGTTCGCACCCGAGCCCGATTACGCCGACATTTTCGTTTGTTCTTCCGAGCTTACGAAATTCCATGATAACCTCCTTATTTTAATAAAGTCGCGGGACTCCGCCCCGCACCCCGGAAACTTTTGAAAAAGTTTCATCAAAACTTTAATTTAAAATCGCGCTTCGCGCGATTTTATGAATTTTTGTCGAACTTTTTTTAAAAAGTTCGCCGGGTGCGGGACGGAGTCCCGCGGTTTTAATCAAAAATAAAATCCATTAACTGCCGCAAAGCCGCGTTTTCGTTCATAACCATGGGCGGCGTGTGCGGGAAGAGAAAAATCATCCGTATGATGTACACGATAAAATACAGCACGACAATTCCGAGCAAAACGGCGTTTTCGCGCTTGCTCGGCGGCTTGTGCCGAAAAACGGTATGTCGCACGGCGGCGTATGCCAAAAATCCGAGCGAAACGAGAATCAGCGGCATGTATGAATGCGCCGCGAGAAATTGCCCGGAAAGCAGCAAAACAGCCGCACGGGTTGAACCGCAAGCGGGGCAGGGGAATCCGACCGTTGCCTGTAAAAAACAAATCGAGCCCGTCAGCAAATACACCCCTGCGATAAAAAGCAACGCAAAGGGAGCGACGAGCGCGATTATTAAAATTTTATTGCGCTTCAATTTCGTAACGTGTTCAGCCCTTGTTGTTAAGGTCGCGAAGTTCTTTATGCATGGAGAAGAACACAATCAGCCATTCGCAGGCTATGCGGAAAATAACCAAGTTGACTATGATGCCGATAATAACAAGAATCGGTCCGCCGAGAATCATAAGTATGCCCGCGCCTACCTGATCTGAGGTAATCATGCCGATTCCGCCGATAAACATGGTGAAAATGTAAAGAATTCCCCCCAAAATAATAAGCGCAGACCCGATTACGTAAAACCACTTCATAATAATCGGGGTGATTTTGATGTCGAAGTTAAGAAACTCCCTGAATTTGCTCGGTTTTTCGTCCATAAACAAGCTCCTCTCGCTGTTTTTTTGATATATCCGACTTCTTGCGTAACTGTAATTTTCGTTTCGGGGTTCGCGGCAAAACACCTCGCTCAATGTCGTTTTGCTTCGCAAAACAACCGGTCGCTCGGCAAGCCGCGCACCCCCTCGCCGAAAATTTTGAAGTTATGCAAGAAGTCTATTTAAACATGACAAAATTTTCATGTCAAATATTTTTGTCGCGACAACTTGCGAAAGCGCGTTGCGTTTTCGGATGCCGGTAAAATCAATTGGTAGCCGCACAGCTACCGATTGGTTTTGCAAATTTTTTGCTGTTGAACTTTACGGCGGAAATCTGTACAATTGCGACGATGTTCCGGTCGCTTTTCAGTGCGGTCGTCACAAGGAGATGCGAATCAAGAGTTCAAAACAACGCGCCGCCGCAAATGCCTTGTGGCGAGCGACCGGTCGTTTTTTTCGGATGCTTTTCCCGAAAAAACGACATCGAGCGAGCCGTTTACAAGGCATCGGCGGAGCGTTGTTTCCTACCCTTGATTCGCGTGAGGAGGAATTATGACTACATATTTTTTAGGCATAGACATTGGTTCAACAACAATAAAGCTCGTTGTTGCCGACGAAAATTTTCGCACGGTTTTCGGGCGGTATCGGCGGCATCATTCGGATATTAAAAATACACTTCTCGCCCTCGCCGCCGAAGCAAAAGAAGAACTCGGGAACTTTTCCTTTCGCGCAATGATAACCGGCTCGGGGGGGCTGTCGCTTGCCGATTGGGCGGGCGTACCGTTTGTGCAGGAAGTTATTGCGGTTTCGGATTCTATCGAACGTTTCGCGCCGCAAACAAATGTTGCAATCGAAATAGGCGGCGAAGATGCCAAAATCATCTACTTTTCAAACACAATCGAGCAGCGCATGAACGGCATTTGCGCCGGCGGAACAGGCTCGTTTATCGACCAAATGGCGACGCTTCTCAACACCGACGCCGAAGGTCTTAACGAACTCGCAAAATCGCACACGGTAATTTACCCGGTTGCGGCACGTTGCGGCGTTTTTGCAAAAAGCGACCTGCAACCCCTTATAAATGAAGGAACTGCTCGCTCCGACCTCGCCGCGTCAATTTTCCAGGCAATTGTGAGCCAAATTATCAGCGGGCTTGCGTGCGGCAAGCCGATTCGCGGAAATATCGCGTTTTTGGGCGGGCCGCTGCATTTTCTGTCGGAGCTTCGCGCGCGATTCATCGACGTGTTAAAACTCTCGCCCGAGCAAATTGTCACCCCCGAAGAAGGGCATCTTTTTGCGGCACTCGGCGCAGCGATTCGGGCGGAATCCGAAGGCGCGGAAACCGACATCGCCGGCTTAATCGACAATTTATTGGACAAGCAGGAGCTTCCCTTCGAAATCGCGCGACTTGAACCGCTGTTCGCCTCCCGCGAAGAATACGACGCCTTTCGCGAACGTCATGCCGGGCAAAGCATAGTGCGCGCTCCGCTCGCCGATTACTCCGGCGACTGCTTTTTCGGGCTTGACGCCGGCTCAACCACAACGAAAGCCGTTTTAATCGGCGCGGACGGCGAGCTTCTCCACTCTTTTTACGAAAGCAACGAAGGCAGTCCGCTTAACGTCGCCCGCAAAGCTCTCGCCGAAGTTTACGCCGCGCTCCCGCCGCAGGCGAAAATCCGGTATTCCTGCGTAACCGGCTACGGCGAAGGGCTGTTAAAATCCGCGCTTCACATCGACCACGGCGAAATCGAAACCGTTGCGCATTATCGTGCCGCCGCGTTTTTCGACCCCGCCGTGGATTTTATTCTCGACATCGGCGGGCAAGACATGAAATGCCTTCGAATAAAAAACGGCGTAATCGACACCGTTCTGCTCAACGAAGCCTGTTCGGCGGGATGCGGCTCGTTTTTGGAAACCTTCGCCCGCTCCCTCGACCTGCCCATCAACGAATTCGCCGAAAATTCTCTTTTCGCCGAAAATCCCGTTGACCTCGGTTCGCGATGCACCGTTTTTATGAACTCGCGCGTCAAGCAGGCGCAAAAAGAAGGCGCGTCCGTCGCCGACATTTCCGCCGGGCTTGCCTATTCCGTTATAAAAAACGCCCTGCAAAAAGTCATCAAAATCACCGACCCCGCGCAAATGGGTAAGCGCGTTGTTGTCCAAGGCGGAACATTCCATAACGAAGCCGTGCTTCGCGCATTCGAACTCGTAAGCGAACGCGAGGCAATTCGCCCCGAAATCGCCGGCTTGATGGGCGCGTTCGGCGCGGCACTTCTCGCCCGCGAACGCTTCCGCCCCCGCATGAAATCAACCCTGCTTAACGCCGAATCCCTCGCCGCACTTCACGTTGATACTTCTCACACGCGCTGCAAGGCCTGCGAAAATAATTGTTTGTTGACGATAAATAAATTCGCGGGGGATTCTCCCCCGAACCCCCACGAACTTTTTGAAAAAAGTTCGACAAAAACTTTCGCGGAATCCGCGCAAAGCGCGGATTCCCATGAAGGGGTCAAGGGGACATTGTCCCCTTGCGGGGGTGCGGGGGCAGAGCCCCCGCGAACTAATCCGGCATCAAAATTCATATCCGGCAACCGCTGCGAACGCGGCTCGGGCGAAAAGGCAGAAAATTCGGATTTGCCGAATTTGTATGCGGCGAAATATAAGCGCGTGTTCGACTATGAACCGCTTTCTGCGGCGGATGCGAAACGCGGAACGGTCGGGCTGCCGCGCGTAATGAATATGTACGAAAATTATCCGCTGTGGTTCACGTTTTTTACGGAACTCGGGTATCGTGTGGAGCTTTCGCCCAAAAGTTCGCGGGCGTTGTACGAATCGGGCATGGAGTCGATTCCCAGCGAATCGGAGTGCTATCCCGCAAAATTGGCGCACGGGCATATTATGGCCTTGATTGAACGCGGCGTGAAATATATTTTCTATCCGTGCATTGCGTTTGAACGCGAGATTGTTTGCGGCGCGGATAAAACGTATAACTGCCCGATTGTTACGTCGTATCCGGAAAATATTAAAAATAATGTTGAGGAAATTGCCGGCGTTCGTTTCGAAAATCCGTTTTTTAATCTCGGCGACGAGAAAAGTTTGGTTAAGCGAATGGTTGAAGAATTTTCGGATATTCCGGCGGCGGAGGTTCGTGCCGCGCTGAAAAAAGCGTTGGCGGAACAGGAAAAATATCGCGCGGATGTTCGGCAAATGGGCGATGAGGCTGTAAATTATATCGAGCGTCACGGGCTTACCGCCGTTGTTTTGGCGGGGCGTCCGTATCATATCGACCCGGAAATAAATCACGGGATTCCCGAGCTGATTACGTCGTACGGTGTGCCGGTGTTGAGCGACGACGCGGTTGCGCATTTGAAAGAAGTCGAAAGACCGCTCGGTGTGCGCGACCAATGGGCGTATCATTCGCGGTTGTATGCGGCGGCGTTTTGGGCGCGAAACCGCGCAGACATCGAGATGATTCAGCTGACGTCGTTCGGGTGCGGGCTTGACGCCGTTACCGCCGACGAAGTTCAGGAAATTCTTGAAGCGACGGGAAAAATTTTTACGTTGCTGAAAATTGATGAGGTTACGAACTTGGGTTCGGCGCGGATTCGCATTCGAAGTCTGTTTGCGGCGCGCGGCGCGAAGGACACGGAGCATGTTCCCGGAACATTCGACAGCATGAAATCATTTTCGCGGAGCTTGCGCCCGATGCGCAAACCCAAGCCGCGTCCGCCGCGAATTGTTTTTACGCAGGCGATGCGCAAAACGCACACGATTCTTTGTCCGCAAATGGCGCCGTTGCATTTCGATATTTTGCAGGAGGCGTTCCGGTCGGAGGGGTACAACATGGTTGTTATGCCTGCGATTGACCGCGCAAGTATCGACACGGGGCTGAAATATGTAAATAACGACGCCTGTTATCCCGCGCTGATTGTTGTGGGGCAGGTTATCAACGCGCTGAAATCCGGCGAATACGACCTTGATAAAGTGTCGGTTATGATGTCGCAAACCGGCGGCGGTTGTCGCGCATCGAATTATATTGCGTTTATCCGCAAGGCGTTTGCAAAGGCGGGATTTGAAAAAATTCCGGTAATTTCGTTTAACGCATTGGGGCTTGAAAAAAATCCGGGCTTCAAGTTCACGGCGGGGCTGATTAACAAGGCGATGATGGGCTTGCTTTACGGGGATTTGCTTTCGCGGGTGCTTTATCGCACACGCCCGTATGAGGCGACAGCCGGTTCGGCAAACGCGCTGTATGATTTTTGGAACGAAAAATGCCGCGCAAGCGTTCGCAAGGGAAGTCGTCGCGTATTTAAAAAATATTGCCGCGAAATAGTTGAGGCGTTTGATGCGCTGCCGCTTCGCGATATTGAGTTGCCGAAAGTGGGCGTCGTCGGCGAAATTTTGGTGAAATATCATCCGACCGCGAATAACGATATTGTAACGCTGTTGGAAAACGAAGGCGCGGAGGCGGTTGTGCCCGATTTAACGGATTTTGTGCTGTACAACGGATATAATGCCAAGGTGTTGCACAAATATTTGGGCGGCTCGAAGAAGTTGAGCATAGGCGGGGCGTTGGGTGTGCGATTTATCGAGATGTATCGCAAGCACATGCGTCGCGCGCTTGAAAAATCCGCGCGATTCACCGCGCCCATCGACATCGACAAAATGGCGGAGCTTGCAAAGCCGATTGTTTCCGTGTGCAACATCACCGGCGAGGGGTGGTTTCTTACCGCCGAAATGGTTGAGCTGATTCACACCGGCGTGAACAATATTGTTTGCACGCAGCCGTTTGCCTGTTTGCCGAACCACGTTGTGGGCAAGGGGATAATCAAAAATTTGCATAACAATTATCCGAACTCGAACATCGTTGCCGTGGATTACGACCCCGGCGCAAGCGAAGTTAATCAGCTTAACCGAATTAAGTTGATGCTTTCGGCGGCGCGGCGGAATATGGCAAAGCCGGATGTCGCGCCGGCAGAGCGAGCTGAACGGCGAGAGTCTGTAGAAGTTTGAAGCAGACCTGTCCCGAAGCTGTAATTTTCGTTGCGGGGCAGCTCGGCAAGTTGCGCCACTCGCCTCACCGAAAATTTTTAAGCTGTAGGATATGTCTGATATGTAGAATTTCGCAAAAGGAGGTTGTCCGGTGAATATTCAAATTTTCGGCAAAAGCAAGTGCTTCGACACAAAAAAGGCGGAACGTTGGTTCAAGGAGCGGAAAATAAAATATCAGCTCATTGACCTGCCGCGATTCGGGATGTCGAAGGGCGAATATCAAAGCGTAAAAAGTGCCGCCGGCGGCATTGATAATTTAATTGATGTCAAGTCAAAGGAATACGAAAAAAATTTCATCGCCTACACCTCCGACGCGGACGAAATCGAATCGCGCCTTTTGGACAGCCCCGGCATGTTTAAAACGCCGATTGTGCGAAACGGCAAAAAAGCAACGGTGGGTTACGCGCCGGAGGTTTGGGCGGAGTGGAGTTAGGGCGTGTCGGTTAAGTCGTCCCTTTTTCGCCTTGTGCAGCGAACGGACTTCTCAAGTACGTTCGCTATATCAACCCCGAATACTTATCAAAAAAATTCAGCATCCTGTTAATTATACTGCGCTTTTTGGCGGTGCGGTTGCCGCCTCCGAAACGTGAAACCGGCGGCATAATTTTGTCAATATCCGTGCCGGCGGTTTTTAACATGCCGTCACGAAACGAAATATCAATAAAACGGCATGTTTCTTCGGCGTTTAATTTCTCGTCGGCGATAAGGACGGTTAAGTCCTCTTCTTTTCGTGCCTGTACGAATCGTTGCCACTCTGTGCCGGAAGCACCCGACACATTAACTTGTTCAATAAAGCGTTCGATAAGCTCCTTTTTGCTTCGCAGTTCAATGCCGGAAGCAACGGCCTTGCGGACGGATTCAATAATCGTTTTATCTCCGGTTGCGTGATATTTTTCCGCCAACATAAGAATATAGTCAATATTTACCGAAACCTGCTTTATCAGCTCCGACTCGAAAACAACATCATCGTTAATATTTTCTTTTTCGCCGGCTTTGCCGCCGCGAAAATCTTGGTAGAAGTCAATGTAGGTGCTTTGGTAATCTTGAAAATCCCTGTCGGATAATATTTCCTTGCCCGCAAAATCATCAAAAGCGGACAGGATGTTTTTCAGGCGCAAAATCGCTCCGAAAAGTCGGATAAACTCTTTTTGCGCCTCATCGCCGATAATCGGCGCACCAACAGGAAAATTTTTTGATAACTCGGCTATCAATTCTGTATAACCCGGCTTGTATTCGCCGTTATGGTCGAAGCCGTTGTAATAGTCGGCAAAGGTTTTTAACAGTACAATGCCGCCGGCTTCTTTGTTTCCGAACAGGGCAATCGCATCATCCGTTGCTTGCTTGAGGTCGCGAAAACAAACGATATTGCCGAAAGTTTTTACGCTGTTCAAAATGCGATTTGTGCGCGAATACGCCTGAATCAGGCCGTGCATTTTTAAATTTTTATCAACCCAAAGCGTGTTGAGAGTAGTTGCGTCAAATCCCGTCAAAAACATATTAACGACAATCAGCAAGTCAATTTCGCGATTTTTCACGCGCAAAGAAACATCCTTGTAGTAATTTTGAAATTTTTCGGCGGATGTATCGTAGTTTGTGTTGAAGGTTGCATTGTAATCATTTATTGCATGTGTTAAAAATTCGCGCGAAGTGGTGTCGAGCCTGTCGTTATCAAAATCCTCATCAGCGAAAACATCTTCGTCTTCGTTCGGGCTGTAGCTGAAAATAGTTGCTACGGTTAAGTTTCGGTTTTTTTCGGCAAGTTTAAATTCCTCGTAATACTTTTTTGCCATCGGGACAGACGACACCGCAAAAATCGAGTTGAATCCGTCAACTCTGCTCGTTTTTTTACTTCTTCGGTTTGCCTGCTCTTGTCGCCGGCAACGGCTTGAACATTTGTTATGCTTCGGTGCAGATAAGCGGAGCGGTTCATTTTCCTGTATGTTTTTCGGTCGAAATGTTCGAGGATATAGGCAACAATCTTGCGAATCCGTTCCGGTGCGCCCATGGCTTTTTCAATATCAATCGCCTTTACCTGTTTTTCATCAACGCCGGATTTTTGTTTTACGGTATTGATGAAATCAATGCGAAACGGCAGCACATTGCCGTCATTTATGGCGTCAACGATGGTATATGTATGAAGTTTATCGCCAAAGGCTTGGGGCGTTGTTCTTGTGATGTTACTGCCGCTTGTATTGGCGGCAAAAATCGGCGTTCCCGTAAATCCGAAAATATGGTAATGCTTAAATGCCCTGATGATTTTTTGGTGCATGTCGCCAAACTGCGAGCGGTGGCATTCGTCAAAATAATAACGATATGCTTTTTATAAATATCGTGCGCCTTGTTTTTGGAAACGAAAATATCTAACTTTTGGATTGTAGTGATGATAATGCGAGTATTTGCATCTTCAAGCTGTTTTTGCAAAATGCGTGTAGACGAATTGCTGTTTGCCGCGCCTTTTTCGAAGCGGTCGTACTCTTTCATGGTTTGATAATCAAGGTCTTTGCGGTCAACAACAAACAGCACCTTGTTCACCCCGTCAATAGCCGTTGCAAGTTGCGCTGTTTTGAAGCTCGTTAAGGTTTTCCCGCTTCCCGTTGTGTGCCAAATATAGCCGCCGGCGTCGGTTGAGCCTGTTTTTTTGTAATTGGTTGAAACGATAATGTGTAATGCACAAGAATATTCAAAATCGTGTGTTTTGCCAAAAATGTTTTGGTAAAGTCAACAAGGTCGGCAATAACTTTGTTATTTGCATCCGCCCAACAGGACGTAAATTCAAAGCTGTTGCTTGTTTTTTTCCGACGTTCGCTTGCGCCGTGTTCTTTTATATGAGCATTGCGGGTTGTGTTGCTGTAATATTTTGTACTTGTGCCGTTTGAAATTACAAAAATTTGCACATATTCATATAGCCCGCCAGCCGCCCAAAAGCTGTCGCGCTGATACCGCTTTATTTGATTAAACGCTTCACGAACAGCCGTGCCGCGCCGTTTCAGCTCTACGTGAACGAGGGGCAAGCCGTTTACGAGAATAGTTACATCGTAGCGTGTGTCATGCGTGCCGCCGCTTTCTTCGTATTGGTTGAGTACCTGCAAGCGGTTGTTGTGAACGTTCTTTTTGTCAATCAACTTCACGTTTTTTGTGCTTCCGTCATCACGAATAAGCACCTGAACATGGTCGCCTTGGATTTTGCGGGTTTTTTCAACAATTCCCTCCGAATTATTTGCGACAGAGCTTCTGAAAAATCGCTCCCATTCGCTGTCGGTGAAGGCAAAGCCGTTCAGTGCTTCAAGTTGGGTGCGCAGGTTCGCAATGAGTGCGGTTTCGCCGGTGATATGTACGCGCTCATATCCCTGCCGGGACAACATGTTAATGAACTCGCGTTCTAAATCCGCCTCGCTTTGATAATCCGACGCCGACCGACCGTCGGAGATGTATTCGCAAACAACGGTGGATTGGTCTGTGCTGGTTATTATGCTGTAGTTGCTCATAGTGATGTTACTCTCCTCGCTCATTATCCTTAGCTTTTTTATCTTTTATTTTTCTACATTGGTTATATATTCTATCGAACGCAATAAACGTGACCGAACTTTCAAGAGCAATTCTATTGAAATCCATCCATATCACATTTTGAACAAGCGAAATGTTAATAATGAGTTCAATTCGAGAAATGACTATAATGCAAAACGCCGCCACACAGGCAAATAATTGAAATTTGTCTTCGCGAAAAAAATCTCTAAATCTTTCTTTTTTTGAAGATGCGCTAAAAAAAGAATCAATAAGAAGGATATATAATACTGCTTTTTTATCGCTATCGGTATATGAGTGGTTTTCTGTGTCATCTGTCAACGTTGTATCATTATTTTTTTTCTTGAATTTACTGAAAAGCTCGTATATTTTTCCGTAAAATTGCGATGTATAGCAAGTTAGTATTAGTGTTAATGTCGTTGAAGTATATAATGAGAAAAGTTGATGTGCAGTGATTCTTATGAGCAAATTATAGGAAGCAAAAAATATAAAAATGGTGATGATAGTGACGAGCAAGAAGCATTCAATTATGTATAAAGCCTTATACAGCGTCAACACTATGAATACTTTTCTCCTGTTTTTATTGTAAAGCATTTCCAACTTGCTTTCAAAGTCATCCTTGTAAAGCAAGGCAAAGAAAAAGAAAATTCTCCTCCCAAGCTCAAAAAAAATTTTCTTACTTGCAAGCAATGCCACAAAACTAATAGTTAAGGTCAATAAAAAACTAATTATACCCATACTCTCCCTTATCGTTTATTTCAATTTTTCAAATAATAGTAACTTATCCCTGTAATATTCGTACTGTTTTTGCCGCGCCGCTATTTCGGCGGGCAAGCCGCTTGATATGTCGGTTACGAGCGCGTCGAAGCGGTCGAGGATTGCAACAATGCGGGTTTGCTTCTCAAAAGATGGCTGAGGTATAGGAATTTTGTTTAAGTTTTGTTTGTTTAGTTTCGGTTGTGCTGCCGTCGAAATGAAACAACTCAAGTCAATGGCATTGAGATAAAACTCAATAAACCTTCGTTCTTCATAAGTGTTGAATTGCAACACATGAGCATGATTATTAACCCATATTTTCCCGCTTGCGGAAAAGGCAACGGGCGTGTTTCGAGTCAACAAATTTGCTCCGTCTTCTGAAACAAGGAGAAAATCGCCCTCAAAAATGTAATCGGCAACATAGTCTACAATTCCGGACGCACCGTAGTAAGGGTATTTGCCTACTTGGCGAACGCCTTTTGTTACAGGCCTCCTCTTTGAGTCGAGGTTTTTTCCAAGCTCTCCAAGCGGTACAGTTGCCACATCATCGCCGAATGATAACAACTTGTCACGATAATAAGCATATTGCTTTTTGCGTGCTGTAAGCTCCGTGAAATTGTCCAAAATGCGGACAATTTCACGTTGCACCGCAAGCGGCGGCAGGGGGATTGGGTAATTCCTTATAATTCCTGCATTGATGTTGGATTGTGAACCCTGCCCAAGCGACTTTAATTCTTCGTACTTGTTGCAAAGCCAATAGTATACGTAACGATACGTTGCCTTGTTTTCATTAACTTGCAAATTACAATACGCTTGATTTGTCGTGAGAGGAATTTTATTCACAGCAACTTTCGCTGCCGTTGCTCCATACATTGCTACAATTACGCAGTTTTTCGGAATTCGTTTTGCCGAAGAGCTTTCAAGTCCTTTTGCTGTAATCATAACGCCGGTTTCGGTTATGTTTGCCCAATCAACTTCCTGTGTTCTGAGCCACGGAATATCGCCACCATAAAAGTCACTTCGGGCGGTGTTTGGGGTTCCGCCTGATGAAATTTTTTCGCACACTTGCTCAATTGTTACAAACTCCACCCCACCGGGGCAAAGCTCCGCAATAAGCCTGTCAAGCCTGCTCACCGGCATCACCTTCTTCATTTACAATTACAGAATCCAAAAAGCTGATTTCGTTCTCTATTTCTTCAACGGTAGGCAGATTTGCCTTAAATTCTTCGGCGGTCATATCAAAATCATTTTTCCAATCGGCAACGCCTATCGGATTGTTAAAGCCTGAAAGCGAGTATTCAACTACAGTGCGGTTTTTTTCTTTAACCAAAAGCAACCCGATTGTGGGCTTATCATCCGGGTGGCGCAGTACATCGTCTACGATGTTTTGGTAAAAACTAAGCTGTGCGATATCGCCCGGGTCAAATTTGCGGGCTTTCAGTTCAACTGCAACATAGCACCGTAATTTCAAATGATAAAACAGCAAATCAATATAGAAATCATCGCCGCCAACTTCCAAATGCACTTGCCGTCCAACAAATGCAAAACCTTGACCAAGCTCCAGTAAAAATTTTTCCATATGTGAAACCAATGCACGCTCAAGTTCAACTTCGCGCCGTGTTTGTGCCGTGCCTACAAAATCAAAAATATACGGGTCTTTGAAAACTTGTGCCGCCATATCAGATTCTTGTGGCGGGATGGAGGCTGCGAAATTTGTTACAGCCTTGCCTTCGCGCTCAATATAGCGCACATCAATCATATGGTGCAACACATTGCTGCTCCAACCATGTTCTAATGCCCTTGCGGCGTATATTTCTCTCGTTTCGTTATCTTTAATTTTGCTTAACAGTGTGAGAATACTGCGCCATTGGATTTTTGCAACAGGGTGTTGCAAAATTTCAGGGTTCGTCCATGCTTTGGCAAAACGCTTCATGTTACTGAGGTTCCGCGCAGAGAAACCTTCCATGTCGGGAAACTCCTCACGCAAGTCAGCCGAAAGGCGGTCAATTACTCGCGCGCCCCATCCTTCTGCTTCTTGTTTTTTTAAAATGTCGTTACCGATATGCCAATACAACTCTATCATGCCTTGATTTACCTGCAAAACAAAGTTGAGGCGAGTGCGCTTGACCCGCTCAACGATTAAATTACGCAAGTCGAAATATGCGGAGTCCATCTCCGAAAGAGACGGTGGCACAGGGATTATCACGTCCTTTTTTGTTTTTGCCATTGATTTTCTGTCATCACCCATTATTCCGCACCTCCTTCAATTTCTGCAATTACAGCATCAATTTCGCGGCGCAAAACATCGCCTCGACTGACAATGCGCTCAATTTCGGCGTTAAGCTCAGTAATGTTAATTACTTCCCGCGTGTCCTCCTGCTCAACATATGAACTTACGGAAAGGTTATAGTCCTGCTTTTCAATATCGGCATTTGAAACGAGCCTTGCAAAATGCGGGACATCTTCGCGGTTCGCATACGCCGCAACGATTTTTTCGATGTTGGCCTGCGTCAACTTGTTGTTATTTGTAATTTTAACAAATTCTTTGCCGGCATCTATAAACAGGGTGCTGTTTTCGCTTTTGGATTTTTTCAAAACCATGATACACGTTGCAATGCTTGTCCCGAAAAAGAGGTTGCCGGGAAGCTGTATCACGCAATCAATATAATTGTTATCAGTCAGGTATTTGCGGATTTTTTGCTCTGCCCCGCCGCGGTATAAAATGCCCGGAAAACAAACTATCGCCGCCGTGCCGTTGGTTGCAAGCCATGACAAGCTGTGCATTATAAAAGCAAGGTCGGCTTTTGACTTAGGCGCAAGCACCCCTGCGGGTGAAAATCGCGGGTCGTTAATTAAAAGCGGGTTCTCGTCGCCCGCCCATTTTACAGAGTACGGCGGATTTGAAACGATTGCTTCAAAAGGCTCATCATCCCAATGGTGCGGGTCGATAAGTGTGTCGCCGTGACTTATATCGAACTTATCAAAACCAACGTCGTGCAAAAACATATTTATACGGCAAAGGTTATATGTAGCTATGTTAATTTCCTGCCCGAAAAAGCCTTGCCGTACATTTTCTTTGCCTAATATTTTGGCAAAATTGAGAAGCAGCGAACCGCTTCCGCAAGCGGGGTCGTATACTTTGTTTACTTCTGTTTTTCCGATTAGCGCAATGCGGGTAAGCAGTTCGGAAACCTCTTGCGGTGTATAATATTCGCCGCCGCTTTTGCCGGCGTTACTTGCGTACATGCCCATTAAAAATTCATAAGCATCGCCGAAGGCATCTATCGTATTATCTTTATAATCGCCCAACTTCATATCGGCTATGCCGTTCATCAGCTTTACAATTTTGTGCCGTGCGCGATTTTCCTTTTCTGTTGAGAAAAATCGCTCGTTTGGAAATAGTAGGCGAGATACTTCGGGTTTTGGTTGTGCCTGATTATTGCGGTATGCCCGCCGGTTACAATTGATTCTTTGCCGAGCCATGCTACTGTTTTGCAAACATCCTCATAATTTTCGCTCGTCACAGCCATTATCAAATTATCGGGATAAACTTTTTTTAGCTTATCTGCCAAGTTTTCACTTACAAAAGAAATTGTTTTATCGGCAAAAGTTCCGTATCGTGTATATATTTGCCCGTAATGAATGCATCCGATGCCACTTTCAAGCAAGTCATTTTTCGTTAATCCGCTTCCTCTGACAATTTCTGCAACGTCGCCAAGGGAAGCAAACCCCACCCCATCCGGGCAAAGTTCCGAAATAAGCCTGTCAAGCCTGCGCATCAAAAACACCTTCTTTGGCGATTCTCTAATGTACTTTGTGCCAACGAAAACAGTATAACATGACTAGCGGCAAAAAAAGCGACCGGCTCTCCCGAAAATTTCGAGAAAAAGCAATTTGGTTTTGCATAGCCTCAAACTTTGCCGGGAACCGGGTTAAAGCCCTCGGTCGCCGCCTCGTTTTCGGACAACGCAAAATCAAATTGCTCCGCCAATCGCTTTGCCGGTGCATTGTGTCGCCGGCTTCAATTTTATTGCGGCAATTCCGTTTGGAATTGCTTTGTTTGATTCGTTTTAAGTAAGAACCGAAGTCCCGGGAACTTCGGGTGTGCAGAGCTTTCGCTCCGCGTTGCCGCTTTGTATGAAAGGTGTGCACGTGGGCGCCTGCATTCGGTCGGCCGTGTCCGAATGCAGACTCCCGCTTTCATATGTTACGGCGGGTGATGCGGGTAGTACATTGGTGGTGCGATGGTACAGGTGTTACAATGGTACGGGTGAAGCATGGTGTTGCGGTGTTACAAGATGCAACCGGCTTACAGCGGCTTCGGCACGGAGCGGTGCGGTCAGTTTCGGGAAACCCCTTCCTGAGTAATAAGTCGCGTCTGAAATCATTTCGCGCATCGTCGAAAACCGGCCTGAAGCCGCCGGTTCTCGCCTCGCGCTCAATTGTTTCAGACTGCGATTATTACCTGTTGGCAAACAACGTCCTTTGGCATGGAAGCGACTGCGTAATTTCTCGGTTGCAGGGCAAGTATATCGCAAGTGTTTTACACTGATATCCGGAACCGTTCCGGGAAATTTTCCGGAATCGTTCCAAGACTTTTTCCGGAAATCGTTCTCATAACAGTTTCAAACAAAAACCCTCCCCGACTGAGAGGAGGGTTTTGCGCTGCGCCCGCGACGTTCGCTGCATCTTAACAATTGCTTCATCAGATTTGCAAAAAATTATCTCAAAATCGGGCATTATCGGTTCGTGGCTGCACGCCCTATTTCATGTGATACATAATCCGCACGGTGTCGTTATCGAGCCGCTCAAGTACGCGATAGCCACTTTCGCTTGCCGTTGCTGTGCCGTTGGTTCCCACCGTGCAAAAGCCGTTCGGTGTGCAGCTGCCGTCGTCAATTACAATCAGCTTGCCCAACAAGCCGACTGCCGACCATTCTTTGCGCATGTCACGGGGAATATATTCCCGCGCGGGGTCGTAGTCGGGGTTCAGTTTGGGGATTTGCCTTTGTGTTTTTTCGGCTTTGTCCGGAGAGTGCGTTACTTTTGTTTTTTCGCAGATGATTTCGCCGAACTTATCGCGTCGGTATTTTTTGCTCCGGTTGTTTACGGGGCAGTCTCCCACTATCGAGGGCGTTGCGGACACCGCACCGAGGATATAATCACCGGGCGAGGCTTTGCGGATAAATCTTCCGTCCAATGTGACAAAAAAGCCGCGCCTGTCCTCATTTTGCGGGTTGCCGTCCTGCCATTCAAACATTTCGGCGTAATCCGCCCCGGCGGTGTAGTTGCCGGTCGCGCTGTAGGTGTTTCCTTCCCATGTTACCCTGAACGCATCGCTTCGATTATCGTCGTCATATCCGTTTCCGATTATAAACGCATTGTCGCGCAGCAGACGTTGGTTTCTTGTGCCGTTGGGGATGTTATAATCGCCGATTGCGGTTTGGGCGAGTCCGCGCGCAACAGTGCCGGAGTTTTGCGCGTGGGAGAAGTAGCCCGATGCTTCCGTTTCACTTCCTTCGGCGTGTGAAATGAAACCGGATGCTGTTGTGGCGAACCCTTCCGCATGGGAGTCGTAGCCCGATGCAAGCGTGTTTCCTCCTTCGGCGTGTGAAGTGAAACCGGATGCTGTCGTGCCGAGTCCTTCCGCATGGGAAAAAGAGCCCGACGCAAGTGTGCTTCTTCCTTCGGCATGAGAAGAAACCCCGCTTGCAGTGGTGCAGGTTCCCTGCGAAAATGCCCCGGAACCGGAAGCAACCGTCCCGTAACCGATTGCAAAGGAAGATGTCCCGCTTGCAACCGTTTTTGTGTTAATTTGCACAGCATCTGTTCCCGGTTTGTCGTCGTTGTCGTCGCTGCAACCGCCGCCGGTGTGAATCCCGACAACGGAACCGGTGGTTTCGCCGTCTTTGAGGTTAAGAAGATGGCTTTCGCCGGCGGGACCGGTCGGACCTGTGGGGCCTGTGGGGCCGGTCGCTCCGATGTCTCCTTTGTCGCCTTGCGCTCCCGGAAATCCGGGACAGCCCTGCGGACCGGGAAACCCGGGGCAGCCCTGCGGTCCGGTATCGCCTTTAGGTCCTGTCGGCCCTGTCGGGCCGGTCGCTCCGATGTCTCCTTTGTCGCCTTGCGCTCCCGGAAATCCGGGGCAGCCCTGCGGCCCGGTGTCGCCCTTAGGTCCTGTCGGGCCGGTCGGCCCTCGGTGGCCTTTGTCGGGACACATCCCGAATCCACTTCGCTTATTCGTGTTGCTCATGTTGTATTCGGTACTCATGTTACCACTCTCTTTATTGAGGTTTGCCGAAACGCAAACCGCTGTAGATTTTATTTTTCGCTTGAGTAATACAAGCCTTATGTAAAATATTCAGATGCGGTCAAGTTTGTGAATAACAAACCTCTCCACGTTTGACTAAAAAAAATCGCGAAGTTATAATTTAAAAAACATCTGAGGGGGCGTGCCGAATGCAGTCAATTATCAAGCGCGATAACGTCGAAGTGCCGTTTGACACGGGGAAAATAGCGGCGTGTATCGACAAGGCATTTGAAGCTACGGGCGGTTACGAAGGCGACGGAAAGCGCGTTTCGTTCGAGCTTACGCTTAATGTTCTGAAAAAACTGGAGGAAACATTTGGGGACAAGCCCTGCACCGTTGAACACGTGCAGGATTTGGTCGAAACCGTGCTGCTTGAAGGCGGGTTCACCAAGGTTGCCAAGGCATATATTTTGTACCGGCAAAAACGCACGGCGATTCGCGAGGCGCGAAGCGAGCTTATGGACGCGGTTGCGGAAATTGTGCGCGAAACAAATCGCGAGAACGCAAATGTGGGCAATTCGCCGTCGGCGAAGGTACTGCAAATTTCCGAGGCGGCGTCGAAAGCCTTTTATTTGAATCGCGCACTTCCGCCGGAAGAGCGCACTTGGCATGTTGAGGGCGACATCTACATACAGGATTTGTCGTGGTACGGAAAAACGCTTACATGCCTGCAAATTCCGTTGGGGCGGCTTCTGCTGAACGGATTTTCAAACGGACACGGCTCGATTCGTTCGCCGAAAAGCATTCGTTCGGCGGCGGCACTTGCGGCGATTATTCTGCAAAGCAATCAAAACGATATGCACGGCGGGCAAAGTTACGCCTACTTCGACAGAGATATGGCACCCTTCGTAGACCGCGAATATTCGCGTCAGGAGAAAAATTTGCGCGAGAATCTGGCAACATTGGGCGTGACGGCAAGCGAGGAAGAAATTTCCGACCTCGTGGACAAGCACACCCGAAACGAAACGTACCAAGCGATGGAAGCCTTCATATATAACCTGAACACGATGCACTCGCGAGCCGGTGCGCAGGTACCGTTTTCAAGCATAAATTTGGGAACGGACACGTCGCGCGCAGGGCGAATGGTCACGGAATGTTTTTTGCGCGCATACGAACGCGGCTTGGGCAAAGGCGAAACGCCCATCTTTCCGAATTTAATTTTCAAACTGAAATACGGCATAAATTTCGATGAAGGCGACCCGAATTACGACCTGTTTCATCTTGCGATGCAGGTGGCGTGCAAGCGGCTTTTCCCGACGTTTTCGTTTATGGACGCGAGTTTCAACAGCACATTCGGCGGCGAAGAAGTCGGGTACATGGGCTGCCGAACGCGCGTAATCGGCAATGTAAACGGCCCGCAAGTAACCGACGGACGCGGCAATTTGAGCTTCACGTCGATTAACCTGCCGCGCTTGGGCATCCGCGCCAAAAAAGACATCGGGCTGTTTTATCGTATGCTCGATGAAACGATGGATAAGGCAATCACGCAACTTTTGACGCGGTATCGTTTGCAAAAAAATCTGCGCGTATGCGACTTTCCGTTTCTTATGGGGCAAAGCCTCTACATCGACAGCGAAAATCTCAAGCCGGCGGACAAAATTGAGCCGGCAATCAAACACGGCACGTTGTCGGTCGGCTTTATCGGGCTTGCGGAATGTCTTGTCGCGCTTACCGGCAACCATCACGGCGAAAATGCCGGTGCGCAAGCGCAGGGAATCTCAATCGTGAGTTACATGCGCCGCATTTGCGACGAAGCCACAAAAAAACACGGCGTAAACGTAACGCTTCTCGCAACGCCGGCGGAACAGGTTTCCGGCAAATTTGTGGTAATCGACGTGGAAAAATACGGCGTAATTCCGGGCGTAACCGATAAAAAATGGTACACAAACTCATTCCACGTGCCGGTTGAATGCAAAACCACCGCGTTGGAGAAGATACAGATTGAGGGGCCGTATCACATCTACTGCAACGCCGGACACATTTCATATGTAGAGCTGAGTTCCGCGCCCGGGCATAACATCGAAGCGTACGAAAATATCATTCGCGCGATGGCGGAAGCCGACATGGGATACGGCGCGGTGAACTTTCCGCTTGACATCTGCCGCGATTGCGGGCAACAAGGCTTGCATAATTCCGAAGCCTGCCCCGCTTGCGGCAGCGGCGATATTTCGCGTGTTCGGCGCATAACCGGATATCTTTCCACCCTCGACCGCTTTAACGACAGCAAAAAAGCCGAGGAACAAAGCCGACTTACCCATGAATAGCATGACATTCGCCGATTTTTTTTCCGGAATCGGCGGGTTTCACCAAGCATTTTCGGGACGCGCGAAATGCGTGTTCGCCTGCGACAACAATAAATATGCGCGTGAAACCTACGCGGCAAATTACGGCATGACACCGCACGGCGATATTTGCGAAATTTCGCCGGAAGACATGCCTCATTTTGACATTTTATGCGCAGGATTTCCGTGTCAGCCGTTTTCAATTGCCGGGGTATCCAAAAAAAATTCTTTGGGCAGAAAGCACGGCTTCGAGGACGAGGAACAGGGCAACTTATTTTTTGAAATTTTGCGAATCATCAAAACGCGCCGACCGAAAATTATGTTTTTGGAAAATGTTAAAAATTTAAAATCTCACGACAAAAAAAATACGTGGAAAATAATTGAGCAAAGTTTGGGCCGGGCGGGCTACTATGTATTTGATAAAATTATTGACGCGGCGCATTACGTTCCCCAACACCGAGAGCGCATTTTTATAGTCTGCTTTGACAAACTTATTTTTCCCGATATAAAATTCGAATTTCCCGAGTATCCCGCAAAGCGGCTCGTCGAACTTTCGGACATAATCGAAAAAAGCGCGGACGACAAGTACGCATTAAGCGATATATTGTGGCAATATTTGCAAACGCACAAGGAAAACAGCGCGAAAAAGGGAAACGGATTCGGCTTCGGATTGGTTGACCCGGCGAACGACAAAATCACAAGAACCATGAGCGCGAGATATTACAAAGACGGCTCGGAAATTTTAATCAAGCAGACCGGAAAAAATCCGCGCCGCCTGACCCCGAACGAAGCACGAAAACTCTTCGGATATCCGGACGATTTCATAATTCCGGTTTCCGACTTTCAAGCGTATCGGCAATTCGGAAACACAGTGGTGGTTCCGGCGGTGCGCCATACGGCAGAAAAAATTTTTGAAACGGTGAAGGCATACGAGCAGAAACGTGCATTTTAAACCGACGGGAGTTTTTAATTTGCGAATTTCAGGCATAACATATGAATCTTTGGTTGACGGCCCGGGGCTGCGCGTTGTTGTTTTTGTGCAGGGCTGTGATTTGGGTTGCCCGGATTGTCACAATCCCGACAGCCATTCGCCGACGGGCGGGCGTGAGCATACCGTGCGCGAGGTTATGCGCAAAATGAAAAAGCCCGGTCCGGCACGAAAAATGGTGCGCGGCGTTACGCTTTCGGGGGGAGAGCCGTTTATGCAGGCGGGCGATTGTGCGCAAATTGCTCTTGAGGCGAAGCGCGTCGGTTGGGATGTTACGACGTTCACCGGGTACACATATGAGGAACTCGTCGCCCGTGACGACCCGGAAATTCACGCGCTTTTGGACTTTACGGATTATCTCATCGACGGCCCGTATATCAGCGAACAGCGCGACCTCAATTTGAAATTTCGCGGTTCGGCGAATCAGCGCATCATTGATATGGCGCAAACTCGCAAAAACGGCCGCGTGAAATTATATTACGGAGGGCCTTGATGCGAAAACATAGTGAAACAAGGCAAAACTCCCTTGTTTCACTCCCGAACACTCGCACTTTTGCTTGCGCAAAAGCACTCGTTTCGGGAGTTCGTCAAATCAAAACCGTTCTTTTCGCGCAAGCGTGAAAGACCGTTTTCAACTTGACTCACTATAAAAAAATCTCGGAAGGGGTATCACATGCTCAAAAATTATTTGGCGTCAACAAGCGCGCCGAGTACGGAAATGGTTGCGTTTACCGCAAATCTTGAAATGGTTTCGAAAAAAAATCCGCAAATTGCCGAACGCATTTTGCAGGAACTCATCGACCAACGAAGCTATTTGAAGTTAATCGCAAGCGAAAATTATTCGTCGCTTGCAACTCAAAGCGCGATGGGCAATTTTTTGACCGACAAATACGCCGAAGGATTCGTTGAAAACCGTTTTTACGCGGGCTGCGACAACGTTGACGCCATCGAGCGTTTGGCTTGCGACGAAGCGAAAAAATTATTCGGGGCGGAACACGCATATGTTCAGCCGCACTCGGGGGCGGACGCGAATCTTGTAGCGTTTCTGGCGGTTTTGCGCAAAAAAATTCAAACGCCCATGATGGAAGCATTGGGCGAAAAAAATATTCTGGCAATTTCAAAAGAAGAGTGGGATAAAATTCGTGCCGCAATGGGAAATCAGCGGCTTTTGGGCATGGGGCTTTATTCCGGCGGGCATCTCACGCACGGGTATCGTCACAATGTTTCGGCGCAACTTTTCGAGGTGTTTAACTACGATGTTGACGAAACTACCGGGCTTCTTGATTATGACGGGCTTCGCAAGCAGCTTCACGACGTTAAGCCGCTTATTTTTTTGCTCGGATTCAGTGCGTATCCGCGCAACATCGACTACGCGCTTCTGAAAAAATATGCCGATGAAGTCGGTGCGGTTATGGTCGTGGATATGGCGCACTTTGCCGGACTTGTTGCCGGCGGCGCGATTTCCGGCGATTTCAACCCCGTTCCTCATGCCGACCTTGTTACCACCACCACGCACAAAACCCTGCGCGGCCCTCGCGGCGGCATGGTTCTTTGCAAGCAGGAGTACGCCGAATATGTTGACAAAGGCTGCCCCCACGTTTTGGGCGGGCCGCTTCCGCACATGATTGCCGCGAAAGCCATTGCTTTCGGCGAAGCAAATTCGCCCGAATACAAGGCATACGCGAAAAAAGTCATGGAGAACGCAAAAATTTTGGCGGCGGCGTTGGTTGAAAAAGGCGTGCATGTTCAAACCGGCGGCACGGATAATCATATCGTTCTGGTGAACGTTGCAAAACTCGGCCTGACCGGTCGCCAAGGCGAATCCGCCTTGCGCGAATGCGGCATGACGCTTAATCGCAACACTCTTCCCGGTGACATTTACGGGCCGTGGTATACATCGGGCTTGCGTTTCGGGACGCCCGCAACAACAACGCTCGGCATGGGCGAGCCGGAAATGCGCGAAATCGCCGACATTATCGCCGCGACATTGCAGGGCATCAAGCCCGCTCTCGACAAAAAGGGCAACACGTCCAAGGCGAAATTCATCCTTGACGAAGGCATAAAAAATGCCGCGCGGGAGCGCGTTCACGCGCTGTTGAACAAATTTGTGCTGTATCCCGAAATTGATACGGAGTTTTTAAAGAAGTTTTTAATCGTGCCGAGATAGAATTGATTGTTAATAAAATTGCGGGGCTTCGCCCCGCACCCCACCCGCTTTTTGAAAAAAGCGGGGCAAAAACTTTATGAAAAATCGCGCTTCGCGCGATTTTTTTGATATAGTGAATCAATTTGATTTGCGTCCCGTCGGCGTCAAGTGCATTGCGAGCGTTTCCCGCTGCGCCGCGCGATTGTGAGTCTTTGTCGAGGGGGGGCAGCCCTGTCCGCTTTTTAAGAAAGTTTTTGTCAACTTTTTTCAAAAAGTTGTGGGGCGTGGGGTGAAACCCCACGGTTTTAATATTCATACGCTGACGCACTTTTTTTTCACACGCCCCTTGCGTACCGGCACAAATGTGTTAGAATATTTGTAATGCAAATGTAACAGAACGATTTGTGTGGTTCTGTTTGAGCTGGGAGGTATGCGTCATGCTTGATTTTAAAGAGGAAATTGCTAAATATAAGCCCGTTCGGCTTGTTGATGATGTCGAAACCGCTGTGAAAAAGGACGAACTTCTGGATATTATGGGCTTACTGCAATATCTTACGGGCAAAGCAGCATCAGCAGGAGGGGACGACCTTGAATTGTCCTAACTGCCACAGACATTTTGAACACGGTATAAAGTGTCCGTCGTGTAAAACGGACGCGGTTCTTTATTTGGCAACGGCTCGAATTTCAAACAAATTGCACAACAAAGGGCTTGAGCGATTAAAAGCCGGCGATTTTTTTCACGGCATTGAATTTTTGCAAAAAAGCATCACAATCAACAAAGACAATGTGTCGGCACGAAACATGTTGGGGCTGGCGTTGTTTGAAGTCGGGCATGTGGGCGACGCGCTGAAAAACTGGATTATCAGCCACAACACGCGCCGCGATAATAATCTTGCCGCAACGTATATCGAAATTGTCAACAAAAATTCGCGCCGCCTTGAAGCCCTGAACGATTCCATCGACATGTATAACAAAGCCCTCGCGCACATACGCCACAAAAGCGACGATTTGGCGATTATTCAGTTGAAAAAAGCCATAGACCTCAATCCGCGTTTTGTTGACGCGCTTAATTTATTGACGCTGTGTTATCTCATTCAAAACGACCGGGAACGTGCGGTATCCGTTTCCGAGCGGGCGTTGGCAATTGATGCGCAAAATCCTGTTTCGCTGAATTATTTCGCGCTGTTAAACCCCGGAAAACGTCCGCCGCGAATCATTCCGGTGGCGGCGACGCCTGCGGTAAAATCGCAAACCGCGCCGATTGCTCGCGGGCCGTATAAAAATCTCGAAACCGAGGAAAAAAAGAAAAAAGGCTTCCACATAGCCGAACTTTTCATGTTCATAATCGGCATAGCCGTTGCGGCGGCGGCGTTATATTTTCTTTTGGTGCCGGCATTAAGGCGGTCGTGGGAGGCGGAAAACATTCGCCTCATTGAGGCGCACGAACAAGCGGGCGCGGAATATCTTGCGCGGCTTCAGGCGTCGGAAAATGCCTACACCGCCCGCGAACAGGAATTTGCAGAAATGCGGCTTGATGTCGCAAGGGCGCAACTCGAAACGGACATTTTGCGCCGTTCAAACGAAGTAACTCTGGCGCATTTCGAATTTTTGGCCGGCGACCTTCGCCATGCCGTAGACCGCATCGCACTTGCCGCGCCTTTGGGCGAATTGCCGTCAGATATTCAAGACCGTGCGCAAAGCATTTTGGCGGAAGCGCACCCTCGGTTGGGCGCGGAATATTATAACGCGGGGCTTGCCGCGTTTAACGCAACGCCGCGAGATTCGTTTATGGCACTTGCGCAGCTTGAAAATGCGCATCGTTTTCTCAATACGGAATCGGCGTATTGGAATCGACTGCTTTTCATGCTCGGCGAACTTTATTTCAGCGAGCAACGCTACTTCGAAGCCGAAGTCGCACTGTTCGCGCTTAACGACCGAACCCCGTCGCCGTTACCCGTGCCGCCGTTTACCGGCGCGGAACGTACGCGATTTAATGAAATGATTTCAGACTTGGAGGCAATGCAATGACAGACGAAATGCAGACACCGGGGACAGCCCCGGAATCACCCCCGGAACAGACAGAAACAATAAAAATGTCGTTCGGCACGCGATTTTTAAGTTTAATCATCGCCCCCGGCGAACTTATGCAAAATATAAAGGCGCATCCGATAGTTCTCGCGCCTTTTATTGTGTCCGCAATATTAGGGCTTTTGCTTGTTTGGCCGGCGGCATGGGTAAATGATGCGTATATGCAGGAAATGTCCAACATCTCAATAGAACGCTACGGCTTTGACTTTTTCGACATGTCCGCCCTCGCCGACGAATACGGCGACGCACCGATTCAGGACGCACTCAGCGCGGCTACAATTATTTTGCAAATCACGGGCGCGTTTATCTCGCCGCTTTTTATGAGCTTGGTTTTCGCGGTAGGATTTTTTATTGTTGTAAAAATTATGCGGAGCAAAGCAACCTTCGGGCAGATGTTTTCTTTCAGTATGCACCTTTACGTGCTTTACGCCCTCGGTGCGCTTGTGATTAACGGGCTGATGATGGCCACCGGAAGCCTCTTGGATGTAACGTCGCTCGCGGCGGTTTTCGCCCGCACCGGCACTTACGACCAACTTTCGTTTAACCTGCTTTCCGCAATCGGCATATTTCCGATTTGGCTCGCCGTGTTGTCGTTTATCGGCATGAAAATCATCAACGACTTCTGCAATGTAAAAGCCGGAATTATCGCGGGCTTGTATTTTCTTATCGGCGTTGCCGCCCACGTTACAATCTACATGTTTACGTGGTGGATGTACGATATTGCGATTTCGATGGGATTGCTTGAGCTGTGAGCAGGAAAAAAATTGCGGTCGCAGTTATTATTGCGGTCGCGGTTGTCGGATTCATCGCTTTTAACGTAATTTCCGCAAACCAAACCGAAGATGTAAGCGGCGTTCCTCGCGGCGCGACGCCCGTGCATTGGGCATATCCCAACGTGCAAACAATCGTGAGCCGCGTAAGCGCGCGCGGCGCAGTTGAACTTCGCGACCGCACAACGGTTTTTCCGTCAACGCAAGCGCAGGTTTTAACCGTTCACGTAAGCGTGGGCGATTTTGTTGAAGCCGGCGACCTTCTCATAACATATGATGCCGATATTCTCGACGCCCTTCGCGACCAACTCGCAGAGGCGCGGCTTGCGTTGCGTTCGGCGCAACTCGGACTTGAAGCGGCAAGAATCGGCCCTGCCGAAGCCGATATTCTGGCGGCGGAACATCAAATCGAGCAAGCCCGCGCCGGAATAATCAACATCGAATCGCAACTCGAACAAATTGACCTGCAAATCGCGCAAGCGGAAAGCAACGCACAAACCGCCCGCGAAAACGCAGAAAATATGCAGTTTTTATACGAAAGCGGAATTATCGCCCGCACCGAACGCGACAGCGCGAACGAAGCTCTTCGCCGCGTCGAGGACCAACTGGCGATTATAATTTCGCAACGGGATGCGGCGGCACTCGGGTTGCCGATGGCGGCGGAAACGGAAGCTCTTGCTGAGGCGCGGCTCAACGACGTTTTAAATCGTAACGCCCGCCCGGAAGCCGTGAATCAGGCGCGCGTTCAGCAAGTTGCAATCGAACGCGCACAACTTACAATCGCCCGCATCGAGCGCGACATCGCCGACTTCGAACACGAAGAACACGCCGCAGTTTCCGGCACAATATTAAATGTGTTCGTCGCCCCCGGCGAATTCAGCATGTCGAACCGCCCGTTAATGGAAATCGCCGACGTTTCAAACGACAACCTGGTAATTATCGTGCATGTTCCCGAAAACGACGCCGGCGACCTTCTCGTCGGGCAAGACGTTGAAATTTCTGCCGGCGCAATCGGAAATCGCCGCTACGCCGGCTACATCGAGCTGATTCATCCGCTTGCCGCGCCGCGTCAAATGGGAACAACCATCGAAACCGTTGTCACCGCAGAAATCGCAATGAACCCGGACGCGCGGCTTCGCGCCGGAAACACCGTTGACGCCGACATCGTGACGAATATCAGTGAAAACACCCTCGTTGTGCCGCTGATGTCAACAATCAGTGCGGGCGCGGGCGAAACTTTCGTTTACGTTGTTACCGACGAATCAACTTTGCGCCGCGTTGACGTCATTTTGGGCGAGTTCAGCGCGATGTATATCGAAGCCGACGGCATAACCGAAACTTGCCGCGTTGTGCTGAATCCCGCCCACTCCCTCCACGACGGAATGATTGTGCGCCCCGTTCAGCCTATAAACGTGCCTTAACGCCACTCCTTTTTTTATAATTTTGCAGGTTGTCAAAATTCTGAATCGGGGTGTGTTGCCATGATTTTGCGCGTCGAAAATTTATCAAAAATCTACCGCAACGGTGCAATCGACGTTGCGGCTCTTCGTGATGTTGAATTTTCCGTAAATATCGGCGAATTTGTTTCAATTATGGGGCAATCCGGCTCGGGAAAATCCACGTTAATGAACATTTTAGGCTGCCTCGACAGCCTTTCCGCCGGAAAATATCTGCTCGACGGCGAGGACGTTTCTCTCATCAAAGGAAAAAAACTCGCGCAAATTCGCAATCAAAAAATCGGCTTCGTTTTTCAATCGTACAATTTGCTTCCGCGCCTCAACGCCCTGCAAAACGTAGAGCTTCCCATGCTTTACGGCGGAGTGCGCCGAAAAAAACGTCGCGCCGCCGCCCTCGAAGCCCTCGAAAGAGTCGGGCTTGCCGGGCGCGTACATCACAAGCCGTCGGAGCTTTCCGGCGGGCAAAAACAGCGCGTTGCAATTGCGCGGGCGTTAATCAACAGCCCCGCAATTTTGCTTGCCGACGAACCCACCGGCAACTTAGACAGCCGCTCCGGCGAAGAAATTATGGAAATTTTTCAGCGGCTCAACCGCGAAGGCGTAACAATCGTGATGGTTACACACGAACCCGAAATCGCAAACCACACAAATCGCATTGTCGCCTTCAAAGACGGGCGCATTATCTCCGACGAACCCGTCGAAAATCCGATACAGGCAGGGAGTTAGGCTTTCGGGGGCGTTGCCCCCGAACCCCCACGAACTTTTTAGAAAAAGTTCGACAAAAATTATTAAAAAATCGCGCGAAGCGCGATTTTTATGTCAAAGTTTTGATGAAACTTTTTCAAAAGTTTCCGGGGTTCGGGGCAGAGCCCCGAGAACTCAAGAAAGGAACGTCAATGAACATATTCGAAAGCATAACCTCTGCGGTGTATTCGGTTTTGGCGAATCGGATGCGCTCGGTTTTAACGATGTTGGGCATAATAATCGGCATTTCCGCAGTAATAATGATAACGTCCGTCGGGCAGGGCTTGCAGACCGGCATGAGCGAAATTTTTGCAGACTTCGGCGCAGGCACGATGACCGTTAATATGCGCAATAATCCGGCGAACCCGGCAACCCGCCGCGACAGGCTCACCCTCGAAAGCGCGGAATTTATCGCCGAACATCCCGATGTGGCCGTTGTGTCGGTGGCGTCCGGGTCAAATGCGCGTGTGCAGCTTCGAAATCCGACGGAAACAACGTCGCTCACAATTATCGGTGCGGACGAAAATTTCCGGCAGGCTCAAAACGTAGATGTGCGCTTCGGGCGTTTTTTGGCGACCCTCGATGTAGACCGTTCCGCGCCGGTTGTTGTAATCGACTCGACCCTTGCGCGGGATATTTTCGGGCGCACCGACGTTGTGGGCGAAACGATTCGCGTAACATTTTGGTTCGGCACGGTTGACCTGACGGTTATCGGAGTTTTTCGCAATAACGACCCGATGGCCGGCATGTTCGGCATGGCAACGACGGCATTTATTCCGATTACGCACTTCCAACGGCTTTTTAACACTGATAACATGGTTGACCAACTGCTCGTGATTTCCGAAGATTTAGACCGTCTCGATTCAATTGCAACAGAAGTCACGCGGCTTTTATCGTTGTTTCACGGCAACGAAGACCGCTACCAAGTAACCGTTTTGATGAGCCAAATCGACATGATAAACGACGTTCTCGGCATGATTACGGGCTTTGTCGCGCTTGTTGCGCTCGTGTCGCTTGCGGTTGGCGGAATCGGCGTAATGAACATCATGCTTGTAACCGTAACCGAACGCACCCGCGAAATAGGCATACGAAAATCCCTCGGCGCAACCGACGGCAATATTCGTTTTCAATTCCTCGTTGAGGCGATGATTTTGACTCTTTCCGGCGGAATCATCGGCATAATTTTAGGCTATTACGGCGGCTTTGCGTTGGGCGGACTTTTAGACCTCTCGCCCGCCGTAAGCATTCCCACGGTTATTCTCACCGTTGCCGCATCAAGCCTTGTAGGCATAATCGCCGGCGTTTATCCCGCGCACAAAGCGGCAAAACTAGACCCCATAGAGGCTTTGCGTTATGAATGATTCGATTAAAAATTCGCGGGGCTCTGCCCCGCACCCCGGAAACTTTTGAAAAAGTTTCATCAAAACTTTAATAAAAATCGCGCGAATGCGCGATTTTATGTGGGTTTTTGTCGAACTTTTTTTCAAAAAGTTCGTGGGGGTTTGGGGCGAAGCCCCAAAATCGCATGTACAAAAAAATGGAGTGTTTAAAATGAAAAATAAATCCGTTTTTAACTTAGATGAAAATATCGCGGCGGCGTTGAGCTATTTGTTCGGGCCGTTTTCCGGCATATTGGTTCTGATTTTGGAAAAGAGCAATAAATTTGTGCGCTTTCACGCGCTTCAATCGACAATTTGGTTTCTCGTGCTTTGGTTTGCAATTATGATTACCGACCTTGTTGCCGGGCTTTTCGGGTTTCTGCCGTTTGTGGGCGGGCTTTTGGGCGGATTGGTCGGCGCGGTTACGGCGGTCGGCGGCTTAATCAGCTTGGTCAGCATGGTTATTTTGATGATTAAAGCGTTCACCGGTGTGCTTTTTAAAATTCCCATGATTGGCGACGCCGTTTGGACGCAGGTTTCGAAATAATTTGGCAACGCCTCAAACCTCTGATATAGTGAACACAAAATGCGTTTGAGGTGATTTTACATATGATTTTACGGGAAATTCGCGAGGAATACGAAATTCGTACGCTGTCTGCGCGCGCAACGAAAAGTGCTCACACGCAAGGGCGCAAGGCGGAGCAGGAAAAATGCGACATTCGCACGGAGTTTCAAAAAGACCGCGACAGAATTACGCATTGTAAGGCGTTTCGGCGGCTGATGCACAAAACGCAGGTTTTTATTTCGCCGGAGCGCGACCACTATCGTACGCGGCTTACGCACACGCTCGAAGTTGCGCAAATTTCGCGAACGGTTGCGCGAGCATTGGGTATGAACGAGGACTTAACCGAGGCGATTGCGCTCGGGCATGATTTGGGCCACACGCCGTTCGGGCATACCGGCGAGGACGCGCTGAACGGCATAGTTTCGGGCGGATTTCGCCATAACGAGCAGAGTGTGCGCGTTGTTGAAGTGCTTGAAAATTTGAACCTGACCTTCGAAGTTGTTGACGGAATTTTGAACCACCGGACTGTTTGTTCGCCGGCGACTCCGGAGGGACGAATTGTGCAGCTTTGCGATAAAATCGCCTACATGAACCACGATGTTGACGACGCGATTCGCGCCAAAATTTTGGAAGAGCCGGATTTGCCGCGCGAGGTTTCGGAGCTGTTCGGAAAATCGCCGGCAACGCGAATAGATTTTTTGGTGCGAAACCTTGTGATTAACAGCCTTGAAAGCGAGGAAATATCGCTTTCGCCTCAAGTTGCCGGGGTGTTAAAAATTTTTCGCACATTCATGTTCGAGCGCGTTTACGCAAACCAATTGCACACAAAAGAACGCGGCAAAATCAAAGAAATGCTGCGCCTGATGTTTGAATATTACGCCGCCGACCGCGAAAAATTTCCGTCGGAAACTGCCGTCGCCGACCACATTGCCGGCATGACCGACCGTTTCGCTCAAAAACGATTCACCGAAATTTTCATGCCGGCGGCATGGGAAGCCTAGCCTGCCCGCCAAGCGGGCAATGAACGCCGGGGAAATATGTAAGCGGCGACACATACCCTCGAAGCCGGATAATATTTTCGGCACGAGAAGCACAACCCGCCAAGCGGCAATGAACGCCGGGGAGATATGTAAGCGGCGACACATACCCTCGAAGCCG
>WQVC01000025.1 GCA_009781765.1 Defluviitaleaceae bacterium
ACATAACCGTTGCAGGTTAAAATTACGCCGTGATAAATCATCAGCCAACCTTCGTCGGTTTCAATGGGAATCGGGCCTGCGCCGATTTTAAGCGAACCCCACGAGTCGGTTGCTTTCATTACATTGCGATGCTTGCCCCAATACGTGAGGTCGGGGCTTTCGGAAAGATAAATGTCGCCGAAGGGCGTATGGCCGTTATCCGACGGGCGCGAAAGCAACACGTAGTTTCCGTTTATTTTGCGCGGAAAAAGCACGCCGTTTCGATTGTGCGGCAAAAAGGCGTTTTCGAGGCGCACAAAAGTCTTAAAGTCCTTCGTTTTGCCCAGTCCGATTGTCGGCGAACCGGCAAATGATGTACACCACATTATAAAATATTCGTCGCCGATTTTCGTAAGACGCGGGTCGTAACCGTAGGCGGGCTGAAACGGCGCGCCGCTTTCGTCAACCCATTTTATGTCTTCGTCGTCCAATTGCCAGTTAATCGCATCCTTGCTTTTGCCGAAGTGCAGATGCATTGTGATGTCTTTGTGGTCGGCGCGAAAAATGCCGACAAAGCCGTCGTCGTAAGGATAAACCGCGCTGTTAAACACTCGTGCGGCTTTCGGGCCGGGGTTAAGTTTGAAAATCGGATTTCCGCTGTACCGCCACAAAACTTCGTTATGGCCGGCGGGTTTATCCTCCCACGGCATGTTCGGAATTGCGCGTTCGCCAATTATTTTTGCCATTTCGTTTCCTCCTGATTTTTTGAAAATAATACCGGCTTTGAGTTGGTTGGTGCAACCGAGAATGCAAAATGCGGGACGTCGCCCCGCACCCCACCCGCTTTTTGAAAAAAGCGGGGCAAAAACTTTAATTAAAATCGCGCGTACGCGCGATTTTTGAATTTTTTGTCGAACTTTTTTCCAAATTGAAATTGAAAATTTTTTTCTTGCGGCAAGCGAAAATGCACGAAAACCTGCTTTTTTTTCGTGCATTTTTTGCGCAAAAGTGCTATTATGAAGGCGAAAGGGGTTTCCGCCATGAACAACAATGACGATTTTAATTTTTTTATGTCCGACATCGACAAAATTCAGGAAGAAATTGAACGAGACCTGAACGCCGGCAGCGATATTCAGGGCGCGCCTTCTCCGGAGAGCGACACTTTTGCAAAATTTCTTCTTGTTCCTGAAGAATATCGCGACGATACGACGCCGGAAGTTTCAAATGCCGGGATTTCAACGTCTTCCGGGACTGTGGATGAAGCCGGCGAAGTCATCAGAACGGAAACTTCCCGGCGCAAGCGGAAATCTTGGTTCGGGGTGGCGGCTTGTTTGCTGTTTGTTTGCACGTTGGGAACGGGAATGTTGGGTTTCGGAATCGGTTCGGGATGGGCGTTTTTTCGGGGCGGAAATTCCGGTTCAACCGTCGAATTCCTTTCGCCTGATTTTACTCGGCATACTTTTGAAACCGTGCAGGAAGTTGCCACGCTTGCCGATATGATTGAACTGATTGCGCCCTCCGTTGTGGGAATCACAACCCACTATGAGTCGTCCGGCTTTACATTCGAGCGCGGCGCGGGTTTCAGCCACGGCTCGGGAATAATTTTCGCCTACTCGCACGACAGAATTTTTATCGCCACGAACCTTTATGTTGTTCGGCCGGGGTATCGTTGGGATGTAAGCATCGCGGGCAGCGAGCCGATTGCGGCGCGCCCTGCGGGCGTGAACAGATATTACGACCTCGCTGTTGCGTACATTTATAATGCGGATTTAATCGCGGCGGGAATTGATACGGTAACATTTGCAACATTCGGCGATTCCGACGAAATGCGAATCGGCGACGTTGTGCTTGCAATCGGAAACGCGATGGGGGAGGGGACGGCTGTAACTCGCGGGATTATCAGCGCGGACGAACGCCCGTTTTATCTGCCCGGGCGCGAGTATCCTCTCGCGCTTTTGCAAACCGACGCGGCAATAAATTACGGAAACAGCGGCGGCCCGCTTATTAACACTCGCGGCGAAATTATCGGAATAAACATGAACCGCGCAACCCGTTTTATAACCGACCCCGTGCTGTCGGAGGGAATGGGCTACAGCATATCGTCAAATATCGCTGCACCGATTTTGCAGCAAATCGTTGAAAATTATCGCCGGCCTGCAATCGGAATCGGCGGCACAAGCCTTGCCGACGACCCCGAAAATCGTGCGGAACGTTGGGGCATACCTGCGCTCGGCGTTATAATTCTCGAAGTACAGGAAGGTCGCGCCGCTTACAATGCCGGGCTTCGCGAGGGCGATGTTATAACCGGCTTCGACGGGCAGCCCGTTTTTTACATGCAACAACTCCAAGACGCCGTTCGCGCAAAACAAATCGGCGACATCGCGGAAATTCGCATACTTCGCGGCGGCAGGGATTCGATTGTCGTTCAGGTTGAGATTGCCGAAATGGTTCGCGAGTTTTTTAATGAATAGACTTTTTGCATAATTCAGGGATTTTCGGAGCGGGATTAACGGCTTGCCGAGCGACAGTCGTTTTGCGAAGCGAAACGACAAAAAGCGAGGTGCTTTGCCGTGAATCCCGAAACGAAAATTTCAATTATGCAAAAAGTCTGATATGCAAAAAGCCTGACAGACATAGGCAGGTTCGGTCTGTCTTCATAAAAACTTCACACCGGTTTCATTAAGACTTCACACTCGTAACATATAATACCTTCGTATCACACCAAGTTGAACTTGGCACATGCGAAGGTATTTTTAATTGACGAAATATGATATAATTTCGGAGATAAAATTTATTGCTATGAGGATGTGAAATTGTGAAAATCGCAATTTTGGGGTACGGCGTTGTGGGTTCGGGCGTAGCGGAGGTTTTGAAGGTTAATTCGGCTTCTGTCGCGAAAAAAGCCGGCGAAAGTATTGATGTTAAATATGTTTCGGATTTGAGAGATTTCCCCGACGAGCCTTACAGTTTTGTGAAAAATTTCGACACAATCGAATCCGACCCGGAGGTTAAAGTAGTCGTGGAGGCAATCGGTGGCGAAACGATTGCGTATGACTTTGCAAAACGCGCAATTTTGGCGGGCAAGCACGTTGTTACGCCGAACAAAGCGTTAATTGCGGCGCACGGTGCGGAGCTTTTTGCGCTTGCCGAAAAACACGGTGTGCATCTCCTTTTTGAAGCAAGTGTGGGCGGCGGAATTCCGCTTATTCGTCCGTATTGCGGTGCGCTTTTGACCGACGAAATACAGGAAATCGCCGGAATTTTGAACGGAACAAGCAACTACATTTTGACGCAGATGCATGAGAACGGCACAAGTTACGCCGACGCGCTGAAAAGTGCGCAAAAATTGGGTTATGCCGAAGCCGACCCGACCGCCGATGTCGGCGGATTTGATGCATGTCGTAAATTGGCAATTTTGCTTTCTCTTGCGACGGGCAAAACCGTTGATTATACCAACATAGAAACCGAAGGCATCGAAAATATTTCCGCCGAAGACTTCGCTTTTGCCGCCGAAAACGGATACACGCTTAAACATCTCGCAACGGCAAAACTTACCGCCGACGGCGTTCAGGCGATTGTCGCGCCGTTTTTGGTGAAAATCGGACACCCGCTGTCAACGGTACGCGACGTGTATAACGCGCTTTGGGCGAAAGCGAAAACTACCGGAAACGTGATGTTTTACGGCAGCGGAGCAGGAAAACTTCCGACGGCAAGCGCGGTTGTGAGTAATCTTGTTGACATCGCGCAAAACGCACACGCGCCGCATACATGGACGGCTGAAAGCGTAAGAATTTTGCCCGCCTCCGGGTATGAAATGAAAAAGATGCTTCGCGTTTACGAGGGCTGATGATTTGAGCGAATATGTAATGGAAGCGAAAGATATTAAACGTGCCTTTTCTGTGGGCGGCGGCGACTTTTGGGCGTTGAAAGGCATTTCGCTTACCGTTGCCGAAAACAGGTTGACGATACTTAAAGGGCGTTCCGGAAGCGGAAAAACCACGCTTATGAATATTCTCGGAATGCTTGATTATCCTACTTCGGGCGAGATTTTGTTTTCGGGGGAATCAAAATTTTCCGAAAAAAAGCGCGACCTTTTGCGCCGCACGGAAATGGGCTTTGTATTTCAGTCGGTGGCGTTAATAGGGATGATGTCGGCACTTGAAAATGTCGAATTTATGTTGCGTCTGAATATGGTTAATGCCGCCGAACGCAAGGCGCGGGCAGAACATTGCCTCGAACGTGTCGGGCTCGGGCCGCGAATGCGTCATATGCCGTCCGAGCTTTCCGGCGGCGAGCAGCAGCGCGTGGCGATTGCTCGGGCAATATCGCATCGTCCGAAAATTATCTTCGCCGACGAACCCACCGCCGAACTCGACACGCATACCGGCTTGCAGGTTATAAAAATTTTCAAGGATTTAATTGAGCAGGAAGGCGCGACAATCGTAATGACCACCCACGACCCCGGCTTAATGGAGGTTGCTGATAAAGTGTATGAAATCGCCGACGGAGAAATTATTAACGGATAAATTACATTGGCTGAACGGGGCAATGTTAAATGGATAAAGTAATCGAGGCGGAAAGCCTTGTAAAAATCTACAAGACGAAGGATATCGAGGTACTTGCCCTGCAAGGGCTTGACCTTGTAATTGAACGCGGCGAAATCATGGCAATCATCGGCAACAGCGGAAGCGGAAAATCCACGTTGCTGAACATGATTGGCGGCCTTGATAAGCCGTCGGCAGGGAAACTTTTCGTGGACGGCAAGGATTTGTTCAAGTTGCGTGAAAAAGAGTTGGTTGACTACAAGGTTTCAACGGTGGGATTTGTTTGGCAGAACAACGCGCGAAATTTGATTCCGTATTTGACGGCAATTGAAAATGTAATGATGCCCATGCAGTTCAACCGAAAAAAAATAAAAAACAAGCGTGAGCGGGCGATGGAACTTTTAGAGCTTACGGGAATGAGCAAGCGAGCAAAGCATCGCCTTAATCAACTTTCCGGGGGCGAGCAGCAGCGCATTGCAATCGCGCTTGCGCTTGCGAATCATCCCGCCGTTCTTCTTGCCGACGAACCCACCGGCAGCGTTGATACGCGCACAACGGAATATATTCTCGATATGTTTCGCTCCGTGAACAAAGAACTCGGCACAACAATTGTAATCGTCACACACGACCGCGAAATCGCGAAAAAAGTTGAGCGCGTTGTTGCAATTCGCGACGGCAAAACTTCGAGCGAATTTATAATGTCTTATGCCGAAAAACTTGCCGGCATCGAGGGTTTCGGGCAAATCGAGTACGCCGTTTTGGACAGAGCCGGTCGTGTGCAAATTCCGCGCAATTTTTTGGATAAAATGAATTTGGAAAATAATCGACTTCACATACACATGGACGACGATGGGCGTGTTATTCTTTCCGCGCCGGACGCAGTTGCCGAAACGGAGCAGGGCAATTGAAAATATCAAAAGCCGAAAAAACGGATTTGCCCCGCATACTCGAACTGCAATACTCGGCATATCAAAGCGAAGCCGTTCGATATAATGATTTTTTTATACCACCATTGAAACAGACCCTCGCAGAAGCTGAGCAAGAGTACGATGGTGGTTTTTTTTTGAAGGCTACGGTCGAAAACGCGATTGTCGGTTCGGTTCGCGCATATTCGGAGGGCAAAACAGCTATACGCGCTTCAAAGAGCAAAAAATTTCCGATAAATTGACTTTGGTGTTTTTGGAAAAAATTTTTTAACGGGAGGCATGTTATGTGTAAAAAATTTTTTGCGGTTTTGGTTTTTATTGCCGCGATTTTCCCTGTCACGGTATACGCCGCGCAAACAACCCGAACGCTTCAGCCCGGTAATGTGTATGAATTTTCCGGAACGGATGCGCGGGTTGTTTCCCACGTAAACGTTACGGGCGCGGGGCGATACGAAATTGTTCTGCGTGATGCCGACGGCGATGTTACACGCTTCGGGCGGGCGTCCGGGCGGTTTTCCGTAAGCGGCATCGGTGCGGCGGAAATTACGCCGCTTGCGCCGATTAACGTGACTTTCGATTCGTCACGAATTAACCTGCAACAGCGACCGGGGTTTGCACTTCGGCAAATTGCGGTGCGCGATACGTTGCGTCTTGAAAACACAACGAACGACCCTCTGCAAATTCGCCTCACGGGCGCGGCCGGTTTCGTTTTTTTTAATCGCGCCGGCGATGTCACGAGCTTTGTAAGCGGCGACCCCGATGAGCTGTTGCCGATGCTTACGATTCCCGCACGAAGCGCGGTAAAACTTGAAACTGTCGGCGATGCGCCGCTCGCGGTTTATTTTCCGTCGCGTTGGTACGGTCGGGAAGTTTTAGCGGAATTTCTCGGCACGCCCGCCGTTGCGAGAATTTTGCTTACCGAGCCGCTCACGCTTACCGCAAGAGAAAATAATTTCGCGCTGCGGCTTGTCGGCGCGGATGCGGACACTCCGCTTTCGTATGAATATGTAATTCGCGGGCGCGACGGGCATGTGATTCGCTACGGCGATACGGAAGGTCGCGAGCTTTCGCTTGCCGCGCGGCAAACCCTTACAATCACTCCGCTCGAACCCGGGTACATTTATTTTCCTTACGTATGGCTTGATGAGTTTGAAATCGAAAATAACGCGGTTGCGCCGGTGCATGTTTCGTTGCGCCCCGGCGAATCGCTTGAAATCGTAAACAGCGACCCTCTTCGCGACCACACAATTTTTATTCGTTGCTCCGACGATACCGGCGTTGAGTTCGGGTTTGAGTATGTGATGCATTACGACGACGAGATTTCGTTTGATGCAATCGACGATTTTCTTGCCGCGCAAGCATCCGTGACGATTCCGGCGGGCGCGGTTGTCACCCTTACCGCAACGCAGGCGGATGAAATTTTGGCGATTTCCGTGCCGGATGTTCCTGCGATTACAACTCGTTATGTCACGGCAACCGCGCTTATTCGCCGGGAAATTTCTCCGGGCGAAACCGTGCGTGTCGCAAATGACGGCGACGACGCGGAAAAAATTTTAATTCGCACCGATTCCCGCACCGATTCAAATGAAAGCGTCGATTTCGTTCTTTATGACGAGGACGGCGAAATTTATTCTTTCGGGCGCATCGACGGACATATTTTATTAGACGAAGCGCAATCCGTTCTGCTTACCGCAACGGACTGTCCGGCGACGTTAATTTTCCCGCGCGGTTCACAGGTGACTGTTGAAGAAAGCGAACGCGCCGCGCTTGTGCGCCGCGAACTTTCATACGGCGAATATTTGCAAATCACCAATAACGACCGGCGACTTAATCGCGCCGTTATGGTTCAAAATGAAAGCGAACGTGACGCCGACGGCTACGATTTTATTGTGACTGACGCGAATAACAATGTTTCGAATTACGGAGTGGCGTCGTTCGGGCTTCATGTTTTGCCCTACACACGGCGACTCACTATTGCGCCGCAAAGAGGCTCGACGATTTCCGTATCGTTTCCCGCCGAGCAATCGCAGCATTTCCGATTCCGCGAGGTAAACACGCCGCCGCTTCATCGGATTACGGTCGCGCCGGGAAATTCCGTGTCATTCAACAATCGAACCGAACGCGATTTTGCGATTTCCAATAATTCGCGCCCCGGCGGTGCAGGTTTTCACACATTGGGCGAAGGCGAATATGAACGGTTTTACGAAGCCGACCGGACGCAATATTTTTACGTGTTCCGCCAACCGCCGCCGATTGATATTCACAACGACACGCCGCGTACCGGCGACATGCTTCTCGCTGCCGGCGAACGACGTTCGTTTACAGCCGCGCTCGGCGAAGAGTTGGAAATTATTATGCCTCGCGCATGGGCGCGGACATTGGGGCTTGTACGATGAAGCGATTGTTATCGTTGCTCCCGTTCATCGCGCTCCTCACCGCATGTGCTGCAATTCCGGCGGACGAGGGGCTTCTGCCGCCGATGTTTGATGCGCCCGCGCCGGTGCAGTGGCAAACGGTTACTGTGCATCGCGGCGACGTGATTAGCGAAATTGTGCTCGCGCCGATTATTTCGATGGAAACACGCGACGTTTTGCGTTTTGAGCAACCCGACCTTGAAATCGAGGGCGTTTTTGTGGCAAACGGCGACGAGGTTCGCGCGGGGCAAATTCTTGCCGAACTTCGATACCCGGAAATTGTCGAGCGCGTCGAAGAAGCGCGTCGTCGGGCGGCGCGGCTCGCGCTTGAACTCCGGCAACTTGACGAGCGTCACGCATTTTCTCTCAGCGCGGCAGAAATTTCCGGCGTACCGGTTGACGATTCTTCATATTTGGATGCGCGTGAAAATATTTTGCGGCAAATTCATTTTCATTCGCAGGAATACGCTTATCTTAACGCGCAAAACGAAGCGCGATTTGTACGCGCACCCGGAAACGGTGTTGTGCAAAACGTTATGCCTTTCGCCGAGGGGCTTGAAACGTCACAGGCAAGCCCGACCGCACCGGTGAACCCGATTGTTGCCGTTCTGGAAGACCCTGCGCGTGTATTTTTTCGCGCCCGTCACACCACCGATTATATTCAACCGGGCGACCGCTTCGATATGACAATTGTCGGGCGATTGCTGATTCTCGAAACGGAGGTCATCGACCCCGCCGAATACGGCATCGACGACGACCAACATATATGGTTTCGGCTCGTCGGCGACGAACATATTCTTTTCGACCAAGGCACTGTCGGGCGCGTTGTGCATGTGTTGGAAGAAGTACGCGATGTCGTCGTTGTGCCTTCGCGCGCACTTTTTCGCGTGGGCGAACGCGAAGTTATCTACGTACTTGAAGACGGCGTGCGACGTATGCGTTTCGTCGAAACCGGCGTTCGCGGGCGCGATTACACACAAATTTTGCACGGAATCGAACTCGGAGATTTGGTGATATTGTGAAAAAAAATTTTTTTCTCGCGGTTTTAATCGTAATCTTCACAGCATGTGCGTCGTCGGCAATTGAAACGATGTACGGCCCGGAATTGATTGAGCCTGCGGGGCTTGCGGCAATGACGGATTTCACGGCGGTGGCGGAAATCGGTACGGTTGAGCAGCTTGTTGTGCGGCACGGAATTGTTCGTGTGGAGTCTGAGTCGCTTGCCTTTGCCACAAGCGGGCGGGTGGCGGAAGTTTATGTTTTTCCCGGCGACGAGGTGAGCGCGGGGCAAGTTCTCGCGCGGCTCGACACGGAGCGGCTCGAAGAGCAAATCGCGCGACAGGAAGAGCGTGTTGCGGATTTGGTGCGCGACATCGCATCTGCGGAGGAGCTTTTTGCGAACAACGCGGCTCTTATGCAGCTTGATTACGCCGAAGCGATTCGACGCGCCGGCGCGACTTTTGATGCGCAGGCGATTGAAACTGCCGAAAATATTCTTGTTGAACTGGAGCGGGCGGAGCTTATGCACACGCAAGCAGCAGCGCGACGCGCGCTTGATTTGGCGGACGAACGCCGCAATCTCAACGAGATGCGCGAAAGAGTGGCGGACACTCGGCTTCGCGCACCCGCCGACGGCGTGATAACGCATCTTACGGGAGGGCGTTCGGCGTCTGTGGGTGAGCCGTTTTTGTATATAAATATCGCGGGCGACGTTTTTATCGAGGACGTTAATGAAAATTTGCCCTTCGTGCTTCGAAGTGCGGAGCGTTTTCAGGCGCGGGTGAACGGGCTTGTTTATGATTTGGAGCTTATCGAGATGACTTTGGCGGAAATCGCGGTTGCGCAGCAAAATAATTCGCCGCTCAGATGGCGTTTTGAAATTTCGCCGCAACCGGACGGAACTTTGCCGCCGCCGGGCGCGTATGCGTCAATAATTTATTCGTCTGTTTTCGCGCCGGATACTTTGCGCGTACCGTCGAACGCCGTAACGCGCACACATTTGGGGCATTTCGTTTACGTTGAACAGGACGGCGTTTTCGAGCGCGTATCGGTTCGCGCGGGCGCGGTGGCGGACGCCTTTACAGAAATTTTGGAAGGCTTGGAGGAAGGGGCGATTGTGCTTGTACGATAAAAAAGCGCGCCGGGCGCGCATCGGACACCAGGGGCAAATGCCGGCGGCGACACATGCTCTCGAAGCCGGATGCGGCTTCCTGTACGATAAAAAAGTGCGAACAGCGGCGTGTTTTCTTTCGCTATTATTTTTTTTGATTTTTGCCGCCTGTGCGACGGACGGCGAATTTGAAAGCGGAACGCTTGACGCGGTTGTTGCCGACGGGTTGCTGATGCCTTTTGAAGACATCGGCGATGCCGCTGCCGGAAGGCTTCCGAGTCCCGTTGCAGTTGAATATCGCCCTATGCCGGGCAGACTTCGCTTGAACGCGGATGTGGGTTTCAGTGTTGCGGAAGAGTTGTCATTTGAGTTGGAGGACAGAATTTTCAACGACTTTTACGTTGAGCCGGGGCAGTTTGTACGCGCGGGTGAAATTTTGGCGTCGGCGCGGCGCGATAATACGGAAATTTTTATGCAGCGTCATTTACGTGCAATTGACGAACTCGCGCGATTCGAAGAGGATTTTCGCGACGGGCGCGACCGCCGTTCGGTCGAAATTCAGGAGTTGCGCATCGAGCTTGAAACCGCTCGTGATTGGGAGCGGATTTCGTTAAATTTGGCGATTGCGGAAATTCAATACGAAGAATTTGTGAGAAATTCGCAGCGAATGATGCGCGATATGCGCCGCGACATCGCCGATACGCGGGTTCTTACGGCTGACGAATATATTACTGCGCCGTTTGACGGGCTTGTTATTCACATAAACCGAACGATTCGACCGGACCTGGAAGTCAGCGAAGGCGTTCTTGTTGCGATTGTGGCGGATGTAAATACGATGAATTTAAATGTGCAGGGAAACATGCATTTTTTGCGCTACGATGATATTGTTCCGGTTATTTTCGCCGAGCATGAATTTCTCACCCGCGTTGTAAGCGACCCTTTCGCGGGCGGCGAACGCGGTACTGCATGGTTTATTTTGCAACCGCTTGATTCGCAAATTTTGCCGCAAATTTTTGCGGAATTTGAGTACGATTGGGATGCGTTTCGTCATAATCCGTCGCGATTTGCCGAGCCGCATTGGAATATGTTCGGCGACGGAATTTGGGTTCGGCAGGAAGCCGTTTTTTTTGAAGCTATCCGCGGCGAAGTCGCTTTGCCCGGAATGCCGCCGCCTACGCGAACGTTTGTAATGGTATATGAGAACGGCGTTTTCGGGCGGCGAATTATTACGCTTTCGCCCTATACATTCGGTTCATACGTGCATGTGCTTTCGGGGCTTGTTCCCGGTGAAATTGTGGCGGATGCAGGGGAGGTGCTTCCGTGACGGGATTTCTTTTTCGAAAAATGCGCAAAAATAAATGGCTGATGTTGTGTTTGCTTGCCGGAAATATTTTGCTTATAGGCATTGCGGCGGCAACGCCTATGTATTCGACGGCAACGGTTACGCGAATGTTGCATCAGGCGATGCGCTTGCGCCAAACCGCAGAAAATATTTATCCTGCGTTTTCGCAACTTGCTTTTGCTTTCGAACACACGCATCCGGATTTTTGGGTGAGCGCGTATGAATCCACTCACGACAGAATGCTCGGCGAAATGCTCGACACTTTGGGGATTCCTGTTGCGCAAACCGTGCGCACGTATCGTATGTCGGGTTGGTTGCTTGAACCCGTAACTTTGCGTGATGTTCGGCCGTTTCCGCGAAATGTAAATTTATTTGCGTCGCAATATTCGGAAGAAAATATTCGTCTCACTTACGGGCGAATGCCTTCGTCGCAAACGATTTTGAGCGAAATCGAATATTATGACGACGACGGAATTTTGCAACGTAAGCAAGCGGAAGTCATTGAAGCGATTGCAATGGACGTCGGGCTTTTGCGTCAAAATTTGCTGTACGACGAATTTCTTCGTGTGCGAAATGTGTACGATTTTCGTGAAGGCGACCCGTTTATTTATGTGCGCGTGGTCGGCATTTTTGAAATGCCCGACGAAAGTTTGCCGTTTTGGGCAATCGTTGACATGAACCCGCTGAACAACCTTGTTGTTTGCGAAAATTTGGTGCGCGAGCGTTTAATCGAAAATTATCATCCGACGTATTCGATTGTGGCGACGTGGCACAATGTTCACGATTTTTCCGAAATGCACGGCGGAAATATTGCCGCATATCTTGCCGGTGTAACCGAAAATCGCGAGCGTTTTCACGGTACAAATCGCCGTTTCAGCGAAAATTATTACGAACTTTTGCGCGAACACGAAGCACGTGCGGCGGAGTTCAGCCTGACGATAATTGTTCTGCAATTGCCGCTTTACGCGCTTTTGGCGTTTTACATGTACGTTGTGAGCCGAAAAATTTTGCAGCAGGAACAAAACGACATTTCTGTTTTGAAAAGTCGCGGCGCAAGTCGCTTGCAAATTTTCGGACTGTACGTGGGGCAGGGGAGTGTTATCGGCGGGGCGGCGTTTCCGCTCGGAATTTTGTTCGGCGTGGGCGTGTGCCGAATTTTAGGCGCGTCGGCGGGCTTTTTGGAGCTTACGGGCCGAACGGAGCTTGTTGTTCGGGTGTCCGGCACGGCATTGCTTTTCGGTGCGGGCGCGGCGTTGTTTTCGTTCCTCGCGATGATTCTGCCGGTAATTCGATTTTCTCGCGTCGGCATAATCGAGCATAAACGCAACAAGTCCGGCAAGCCGCAAAAATCTCTCTGGCAACGATATTTCCTTGATGTAATTTGCCTCGGAATCGCGCTTTACGGGCTGTACAATTTTAATTTGCAGCAGGAATTTGCCGCCGGCGACTTTGTTGACCCCACGCTTTTTATGCTGTCAACGCTGTTTATGGTTGGCGCGGGGCTTTTTTGCCTGCGATTGTTCCCGTACCTTATCAAACTGGTTTTTTGGCTCGGGCGGCGATTCATGCCGATTTCACTTTACACCGCGATTATTCGCGTTGCGCGTTCCGTCGGCGAAGAGCAATTTATTATGATTTTTTTGGTGTTTACAATGTCCATCGGAATTTTTTCCGCACAGGCGGCGCGCACAATTAACCTGAATGCCGAGCATGAAATCCTGTATCTCGGCGGCGCGGATTTAATTTTTGCCGAAACATGGTCGCATAACGCCACCATGATTGCGCAGGGTTTTGCCGACGAGCTGATTTTTACCGAGCCGAGTTTTGAGCGATTCACGCAATTTGACGAAGTGAACGCACTGACCCGCGTTATGAATCGTCCGGCATCAATGCAGGGTTCGGGTCGCGCCGCGCCGCGCACGATTCAGCAAACCACGCTTCTGGCAATTGAAACGCGCAGTTTTGGCGAAACCGTGTGGTTTCGCGACGATTTTCTGCCGACGCATATAAATTATTTTCTCAACGTGTTGTCGCAAGTTCCGCACGGAGTTTTGGTTTCGGAAAATTTGCGCGAACAAGGTTTCGTCATCGGCGATTCGATGTGGGTTTGGCATACTTGGACGTTTCCCGACCCGCAGGGGGGCGTAATCGAAGTTACGGACGAAATTTACGTGACGATTGTCGGTTTCGTTGAGCGTTGGCCGGGCTTCCGCCCGACTTCGCGGCAGGAACTCGCCGACGGCAATATAATTCATGTTTCGAATAACTTGGTTGTCGGAAATTTGGGGCATTTTCGTGCCGAATGGGGCGCGTGGCCGTATGAAGTTTGGTTCAGCACAGATTCAAACCTCTTCTTTTATGACTTCATTCGCGAGGAATCTTTGCGCTACGAACTTCTGCACGACGTAACAAATATCGCCGCACAAGGTCGCTTCGACCCGCTTTTGCAAGGTACAAACGGCGTTTTAACCGTCAATTTTATCGTGACACTTCTCGTGTGTTTTTCAGGATTCTTGATTTACTGGATTTTATCTATCCGCGAACGGGTGTTGCAGTTCGGAATTTTCCGCGCAATGGGCATGAGAATGCGAAGCATAATCGCGCTGCTCATCAACGAGCAAATTTTTATCACAATCACCGCGCTTATAATCGGCGCGGGAATCGGTGAGCTTTCTGCGCGGCTTTACGTGCCGCTGATTCAGCTTGCGTACTCAAATCAAATTATTCCGCTGATTGTTGTAATGGAAGCGCGGGATTATGTGAACCTTTACGCCGTTATGGCGGCAATGATTTTGCTGTGCCTTGCGATATTGATTGGCTTTATTTCGCGGATTCGCATCGACCAAGCGTTGAAACTCGGCGAGGATTAAGAATCGCGCATACTTGCTCTGCAAGTGCGTTCGCTTTAACCGGCTTCGAGAGAACGCCGATGCCGCGACACATGTTCCCGGTGCTGAATTTCCAAAATTTCGACAGGATAAAAATTCTTCTCCGGCAAAAAATATTTGTATGACGAAAACCCAAGGGGGAGAATATATGTACGGCGAGCAAGAGTTTATGTGGCGGGCGTTTGCGGTTACGGGCGACCCGTTGGCATATTTGGAGTACAGACGCGGCAACAATGATTTTCCCGAAAATCGCCGCCCCAAAGATAAAAAATCAATCGGTTGATATAGCAACTTGGTTTTGCGTAGCCTCAAACTTCGCCGAAAAACGCGCAGAAGCCCGCGATTTTCCGCCTCGTTTTCGGACAACGCAAAATCAAATTGCTCTAATAATCGCTGTTTGAAACAATTGAGCGCGAGGCGGAGACCGGAGGCTTCTGTCCGGTTTCCGACGAAGCGCGAGATGATTTCAAACGTGACTTATTATAGCGAACGACCTTGAGAACCGTGAAGGCGAGGCGGGAAATCGCGGGATTCAGCGCGTTTTCCGACGAAGCCTGAACGGGCTTCTCAAGTACGTTCGCGATATGACACCGATTGATTTTTTTGGAGGTTTTATGAAAACAATTAAAGCGCGAGGCATTGTACTTAAAGAATACGAAACCGGCGAGTCGGACAAACGGCTTTTGCTTTTATGCAAGGGACTTGGGCGCGTTATGGTGCGCGCGCGCGGGGCGCGAAAGCCGAAAAGCAAATTTATGGCGTCGGCGCAGATTTTTACATACAGCGATTTTATTTTGACGGAGGGCAGGGGATTCATGTCCGTTGCACAGGCCGATGTAATTGAAAGTTTTTACGAACTGCGTACCGACTACGACCGGCTTTGCGCCGCGTATGCAATCACGGAAGTATGCGACAAGGCGTTGCGCGAAAGCGAAAACTGCGACGCAATTTTGCTTCTTGTGCTGAAATCGCTTGCGCATTTGACAAAGGAAAAATTTCCGCCGGCGCAGATTTCCGCCGTATTTATGTTGCGTTTTTTCGATGTTTACGGACTCCGGCCGCGCACGGATGAATGCGTCGTTTGCGGCGCGAAGGAGATGCCGGAATTTTTTTTCTGCGAAGAAGGCATTTTATGTGCCGCACACGGAGTTCTGCCGATTTCCCGTTCGGCCGTTGCGGCGATGTCGCATATATTAACCGGCAAACTTTCGGAGGCGTTTCAGTTTGAGGCAAACGACAGCTTGCTGGAAGAGTTAAACAAAACCGCAAAGCTCTTGTGGAATTTTCATTTCGGGGTATCCTGATAGAAAAATTCATTCAAGTGGCGTTGAGTTTGCCCTGTCTGCATTGTTGAGGTTTTGCGTCACCGGGAAGTTGTCGCTTCGCCCGAATGTCACGACGGTCGATTGCGAAAATATATTCGAAAATGCTAGACGTCGAAATATTATTCGATTACATTAAAGTCAAGCGAAGAGGCAACGCCTTGACGCTGAACACATAACGGAACAATACGTGCATAGTATTAAACCGCCGACCATCGCTGTACGCAATCCATATTTGAGATAGGCTTCATGTCGTGCAAAATGTTGAGACAATATGCGAATCAGGAAAAAACAGAAATATACCTTGGAACATATGGACAGGCGCGTTAAATAAAATGCCTCTCTTTGCCGTACAGTCGAAGAGTTTAGCCCTTTATTCTTGCTCCCCGTCATTTCTGTTATTTGCTGTTGCCTCCGTGGGTGGGGATTATGTTGGGTATATTTTTTGCCTGTTCCGCATTCGATAAGACCGACGGGGCAGAACAGGCAAAAAATCCAACACTTGACTTGCAGTTTCTGTGATGGTTTTCAAAAGACCTGTCCTGAAACTGTAATCCTCGCTTCGGGATTGCACGGCAAAACGCCTCGCTTATTGTCGCCTTGCTTCGCAGAAGCGATTGCCGCCCGCAAGCCGCAGGGCAACCCCGAAACGAAAATTCTGAAATTATAGGACAGGTCTAAAACGAATAAAAGGCTGTTGCGAGAACGTGAATGCGTCCGACAACAGCCTTTTTTTGTGTGGTTATGAATTTGTTTGATTTGATTTTTAAAGCAGTTCTTTCGGGTTGCGCATAAATGAGCGGTTATACAGCGGCTTCGGCACGGAGCGGTGCGGTCAGTTTCGGGGCGAACCCCTTCCTGTGTAATAAATCGCGTCTGAAATCATTTCGCCCTTCGTCGAGAACCGGCCTGAAGCCGCCGGTTCTCGCCTCGCGCTCAATTGTTTCAGACTACGATTATTACCTGTTGGCAAACACGTCCTTTGGCATAGAAGCGACTGCTCTGTTTCTCGGTTGCAAAGCAAGTATATCCCAAGCGTCATACGAAGATATCCGGAACGGTTCTGAGAAAAATTCCTGGAATTTTTCCTGGATTTATGCAACCTTGATGACATCAAAAAAATCGCGCGTAAGCGCGATTTTTTATAAAAGTTTTCAAGGGGTTCGGGGAAACTTTTTCAAAAGTTTCCCCGGTCTTTTTTTAAAACATATCATTTTCGCCGGTGTTGCTGATAACCACATCGCCGCAAGAAATCCATGCTGCGGCCTCGAGTGCGCGCCCGAAAAAGCCCATGGGTACGAACAATATTTCGTCAACCAACGCCGGCGGTGCGCCGAGTGAAACTGTATCAAGGCGACCAATCATGTAGGCGTCTTCGCCTTCTATGAATGCGACGGCGTGCGGGCCTGCGCCGTACATTCCGACCACCGTGCCAAAGCCTTCGCCGGTGACCGTGTAGCCCAGAGCTTCGGCAATCGCAACAACGGGAAGCATTACGACTCCGGCTTCGCGGTCGATGAAGGGGCGGGGAGAGTCGATGGCGGTGTCATTTACGACAATTTGAACGGTTTCGGGGTCAAACATGCTGTCCCACATCATGTCTAAATCTTCTTGGGTCAGTTCCAATCCGCCGCCCCAACCGAAGTCGATTTCGCCGCCGTCAAATCCTGCAAAATCATCGTCCGTGAGCCACAGCTCCGGATGCACTGCGCGTTCGAACAGTACCACTATTTTTTCAGAGGATAAAACGGCTATGGTGCGATTTTTTAATTCGTCAAGCTCGCCATCAAAGAGTGTTCCATCTTGGAAAATGATTTCCGTATCCGCGCCGATTTCAAGCTCATCGCTGAAATGCGTTACGGTTACGTCGGGGTCGGATACGAGAAGCCGCGCATTGTGTTGCGGCGGATAAATAAGAATCATTGCCGCGCCGACTTCATAAAAACCGGTAACGCTCGCGCCGACTTCAAGTTCGCCGTCCAAGAAAATCGCGGTGAGCCGGTCTATCGTGAAATTAACTGTGGGGCTGTAGCCGTCGGCATCTTCTTCGCCCTGCACCATTACGGATAACATGTGCGAAACCGGCTCATCGTCAACCGGCGCCGGCCCCAAGCCCGACATAATTTCTACTACTGTACCGCTGAAGCTCATAAATTCCGGCATAGTCCAAGTCCAATCGTCAGAAATTTCGCAACCCGTAAAGTGATTCACTAAGTCGTAGGGTTCGTCTGTGTGCCCGAGAAGCTCAACATCCGAGCCGAGTGCCCCGAGAACTTGCGTTTCTTCCGGTGTGCAGCCCGTTGAGAAAGCCATCAACCCTGCAACTGCACCGACGGATAAAATTCTTACAAGCCAATTTTTCATTTTAATTACCTCCGTTTTTTTTATGCGCATAGGAGAGTGTTGAAAAATTACGCTTTCGCATATGCCGCATCTCGTAAAATGACCCGAAGCTGTCATTTTCCTGCGATGCAGGCACAGCTCAAGCTATTTTTCAACACTCTCCATAGCGAACGCACTTGAGAACCGTGAAGGCGTTCGCTGCATTTGCAAGATAATACCCGGCAGCGACAATAAACATTACACGCGAAAATGAAAATTTTCCGACAAATTCCGCTGTCGTTAAAGGCTATAATTGCCAAACAGGACGGAGGGATTTTATGTTTGGTGCAATTTATTCTAAGGCGCGCGACTTGATATTGGGTGCGCTTGCTTTAACAGAGGAAAATACGGGCTATTACATAGGCGGAAGCGAGGTTCTTCCCGCGCCGCTTGCCGCGGAAGAGGAGGCGGATTTACTTTCGCTTCTCGGAACTGACGATGATAGCGGAGCGAAGGCAACGCTTATTGAACGAAATTTGCGTCTTGTTGTGTACATTGCGCGAAAATTTGAAAACACGGGCATCAACGTGGAAGATTTAATTTCAATCGGAACAATCGGACTGATTAAAGCAATCAACACGTTTCGACCGGACAAAAAAATTAAATTGGCAACGTACGCAAGCCGTTGCATCGAAAACGAAATTTTAATGTATTTGCGCCGAAACACGCGCACAAAATCCGAAATTTCCATCGACGAGCCGTTGAATATCGACTGGGAAGGCAACGAACTTTTGCTTTCGGATATTCTCGGCACGGAAGCCGATGTTATTTCGCGCGACATTGAGGACGAAGTTGACAAGGAACTTTTAAGCATCGCCCTCGAAAAACTTTCACCGCGCGAGCGAAAAATTATAGAACTTCGTTTCGGTTTGTACGCCGGCGGCGAAGAAAAAACACAGAAGGAAGTCGCAGATTTACTGGGAATTTCTCAGTCGTACATCTCGCGACTGGAGAAAAAAATTATCGGTCGGCTCAAAAAAGAAATCGGTCGTATGGCGGTCGGTTGAATTTAATGGTATAGTGAACGCGGGGGGAGAAGATGCGAAGGACGAAACGAACCTATCGACCGTATCGCACGGGCAAGCGACGCAACATGAAGCCTCGGCTTTTTATCGCCCTCGCGGCGACGCTTGGTGTCGGCCTTGCGGGTTATCTTGCGATATGTACTGCTTTAACCGACACTCCCGCCGCGCCCCCCGCAGAGCGCATTTCACTGTCCGCACCGGCCGGCATTTCGGGCGTTTCTTTTGAAGCACCGCCGAAAGCGTCGCCGGCGTCGGGAACGCAGCCCGACAAGAGAGCGTTGCGGCAAGAGTCGTATATTGTCGATTTTGATGCGATTCCGCTTGAGTACACCCGGCTTCCTTTCTACATACCGGAAAACAGCTTGCTGTACGCGGAATTTTCGCAAAGTCGCCCGGATTTAGACCCGGAAGCCGTCGTTTGGATGGTAAATGCGTTTGTTCACGTGCCGTTTTATTCGGAAATTCAGGTCAATTACAGCCCGAATCCGCTGCTGATTACCCCTGCATTTCGTCTTCCGTATGATTTTGCGCCCACCGCGCTTGTTCCGGTAAACCACGACGACTGCCCGCATCTCGCAACGCCGGAAACAGTTGCGGCGTTTCGGGAGATGCGTTATTCTGCGCGGGCGGCGGGTTTTAATTTGTCGGTAGTGTCGGGGCATCGCACCTCACAGCGACAATTGCGACTCTGGAACAACGGCGGCCGCCGCGACGGACGAATCGCTCGCCCGTATCACAGCGAGCATCAAACCGGTCGCGCGTTGGATTTTTGGGGACCCGGCGGACGCGGGCTTATGGATTCAAATTCGCCGGTCGGACGTTGGGCGGCGGCAAACGCGCATCATTACGGCTTTATCGTGCGTTATCGCGCCGAAGCTACGCATATCACGGGCTACATATACGAGCCGTGGCACTTCACATATGTGGGTTTAGAAATTTCATTGTATATGCATAATAATAATATCCTCAGTCTTGAGGAGTTTGTCGGCAGAAATCCTGACCTCCGCTGATTCAAAGGGAGAATTTCACCATGGAGAAACTTTACACACGCGGCGAAGAACTTTTTAATATGATTACGCACATTGTCGGCGGGGGCTTAGGACTCGTCGCGCTTGTTGCGTGTGTAATTGTTGCGGCATTTCACCAAAACGTACTCGGAATAATAAGCGGCATAATTTACGGCTGTATGGTAATACTTTTGTTCACAATGTCGAGTATTTATCACGGGCTCGGCATCGGTAAGCCGAAAATGGTGTTTCGCATACTCGACCACTGCACAATTTATTTGCTCATCGCGGGAACATATACGCCGATTCTTTTGTCGCAATTTATGCGGCAAGAACCCGTTACCGCATGGATAATGTTCGGACTGATTTGGGGCTTTGCAATTTTGGGCGTAACCCTCACTGCTATCAACCGCAAGCGATTTAAATATTTCGCCCTTGCGTGTTATCTCGGCATGGGTTGGATGGCGATTTTTCGCGTAAATATGCTTGTTTATGTGCTTGGCGCACCGTTTTTTATTCTGATTCTGATTGGCGGAATTTTGTACACCGTCGGCGTTATTTTTTATGTTGCCGGCGGCAAAAAAAAGTACATGCACAGCGTTTTTCATCTGTTTGTAAACGCCGCGTCGATTTTGCATTCCGTTGCGATTGCAGTTTTTGTCATGCCGGGAGGTTTTGAATATGTATGATATAGGATTTCCCAATATCGGCATTTTTTTCAGAAATGTGCCGCGAATTATGTTTACGATTCCGATTATTGACCGTCCGATTTATTGGTACGGCTTTATGGTGGTTTCGGGCATACTCGCGGCTTATTTTTTAGCCGTTTGGTGGATTAAAAAAACCGGTCAAAGAGTCGAGGACTACACCGACTTGCTTTTGCTCGGTGTGCCGCTCGCGCTGATTGGCCTGCGCACGCATTATCTGATTTTCATGCACAGCGGAGTTTACAATTTACAAACTTTTTTCGGCGCGTTTTTGCGATTCGACCAAGGCGGACTCGCCATCTACGGCGGAATAATCGGTGCGCTTCTTGCCGGAGTAATTATCGCCAAGCGGAAAAAAATCCCGTTCACAACGCTTGCCGACACCGCCGCACCCAGTATGCTTTTGGGACAAGTTATCGGGCGTTTCGGAAACTTTTTTAATCGCGAGGCTTTCGGCGGCTACACCGACAGCCTTTTTGCCATGAGCATGAACACAGAAAACGTCCCCGGCTTTCCTCACGGCTCGCATATTACCCCGGAAATGATTGAAAACATCACAATTATCGACAGTTATCAGTTTATCCGGGTTCATCCGACGTTCCTGTACGAAGCGTTTTTTAATTTGCTTTTGATGGTCGCGCTTTTAATTTATCGTCCGCACAAGAAATTTAACGGCGAAATTATTTTGATGTATTTGTGCGGATACGGCGTAATTCGCTTCTTTATCGAAAGTTTGCGAACCGACCAAATGATGCTGTTTAACACCGGGCTGCCGGTTAATCAAGTATTGGCGGCTTTGTTTGCCGTAATTTGCGCGGCGTTTATTATATGGGGTCACGTGCGAGCGCGTCGCCCCGAAATTCAGAGGAGGAAAAAATGAAGCACTTACAGGAAAATCACGACAAACAGAATGAGGCGTATTTGACCGCCAAGGCAAAGCTGTTCGAAGAAGGCGGGCAACCCGGCGATTTCGCCGAAATTGCCAACGCGCGGCTTGACAAGTTGGCACCGACCGACACCGGAGGCAACTACCTCGAAACTCTCGATTTTTTTGTGTCGTTTTTCGACGACGTGGTTCTCGAATGCGCGGAAATCACCGACCGCCGCGAAGAAATCGAAACGAAAATTTTATCTTGGTGCGCAAAAATTTTGCCCGAAAAAAGCAAGCGCGACCCGGAAAACGAACACGTTACCGCACGAATTATCGACGGCGACGAAAAAATGTCTGATGCAATTTTGCACGACACAAACCCGTTGCGTCTCGGATTTTTCGCGTTTCTTGCTTATTGCGAAAAAAATCCCGCCTCCCCCGAGGTTTTGGAGTATTTGAAACTTGAGCGCGGGGTTCGCGCGTTTTTAACCAAGGGCGAAGACGCCGCCGCCTTCGCGTCTCTCGAAAAACTCCTTCTTTCCCCGGTAAATTGCGCAGAAAAGTATCTGCTTGTTGCCTTGTGCCTGTTTTATCAGGGCTTCGAGGACGACGCACGAAACTCGCTCGACGTCGGGCTGAAAATTTCCCCGAACAATCAGCGTCTTTTAAGCGCGAAGGATGCACTCGGGTGAGGCACGGTTTTTTAATGATTTGCGGGGCTTTGCCCCGCACCCCGCCCGCTTTTTGAAAAAAGCGGGGCAAAAACTTTACTAAAAAACCCCTCGTGTTGTTTAACACGAGGGGTTTTTTTCGCGCAAATCACATGGGGTCGGGGAGGGGAGTCGCCTGAATTTCAGGCGTTAAATATGCAAGCAGCTTATCCCCGCAGGCTTTGCCGCCGTCGGGCATATCGTCGCGGCGGGCGAGCCATTCTTCGGCAAGACGGCGTTCATCCTGCGTAAGCGAAAACGGGTCGGGCAAAAAATCAGGCCAATGAAGCGTGTGCGAATGCGGATTCGGCAGAAAATCCGGCAAATTTTGCGACGTATACGAAACAAATTCCTCGCGATGCTCGCTTATAACAATTGTTCCCGCCGCCATGTCCCCGAGGCGTTTGTGTTGTTTTGAGAACAAAACCGCAAAAAATCCTACATACAGCATGTCAACCGACGTACGCAAAAGCCCGCGAACAAGCGACTGCCCGAAACCCAACGGCATACCGTTGTCGCGAATTACGCGCAGCGAAAAAATTTTTTTGCCGACGGATTGCCCGTTTAAAACCATTTCGGAAACAATAAAATATCCGAAGTTCATTACGAACCAAAAAACAAGCACAAGCCCGAGCGCGACTCCGCTCGGCGGCGAGTTTCCCAAAATGCGATAATCAATGCCCAAAAGCACGACCAACGCAAAAAGAATAACAATTAAATACTGCAACGTGAAATCAACAATGAACGCCGCAATTCGTGACCCCGCACCCGCAAGGCGGTATTCAACTTCAATATTTGACGGCGTTACAACGGTTATTGTTTTCATGGTGCGCCTCCTTTTTAAGACCTTGGGGGAGAACCCCGCGAACTATACTGTTAATTGAATGTAACGATTAACCGCCGCTGCGGCAAATTCTTCGGCTTTGCTTTCAACATTCGGAATGCCCATCGCGGACAACTTGCGGAAAATTCCGCGCCGCTCGGCTTGAAACTCGCGAGCGGTGTCGCGCAAAATTTTGTCGTTTTTTGTTCGAGCGGGGGCATCTGCCATTTTGTTCAGACTTTCATTTTCCATAAAAACGATTATGGGCAGATGGCGTTTTTTGAGATACAGTATTTGCGAAATCAGCTCGGTTGCTTCCTCGGGCAGCTCGAAATCGGTGAAAATGAACACAAGCGAACGGCGTTTTTGCTTGTCGCAAAGAGCGCGAAACGCGCCGCCGAAATCAGCGGAACGGCGATTATCTTCGACGTGGTACAGCGTTTCCATAAGCTGATTTCTGTGCGCCGCGCCTTGCCCCGGCGCGATGTGACTTTGCACGCCGGAATCAAAAACCATCAGCCCGGCTTTGTCGCCGGATTGGTTTACAATGTCCGCCAAAATCAGCGCGGCATTGATTGCATAATCCAACTTTTTGTACCCGCCCACCGGGTACGACATCGGTCGCCCGATATCGAGCAAAATGTATACGGGCTGATTGCGCTCAATTTGATATTTGTTCACAATCAGCTTGCTTTCGCGGGCGGTGGCGCGCCAGTTTATTCGGCGATAATCGTCGCCCTCGACATACGGGCGCAGGCTTTCAAACTCGTATCCCATGCCGTAATTTTTTATGTTTTTGTCGCCTTGCGGAAGCAGACGATTTTTTTGAAGCATCAGGCGATACATAGACAAATCGCGCACGTTTGGATACACTTTGTATTCAATCGAGCAGGAAAATTTTGCGTATTTCACACACAATCCCAAAAGCCCCGTCCAACGCAAAAAAATTTGCTTAAACGCAAAACTGCCGCGCTTCGACGGCACGACATCATATATGAACGAAGACTCCTCGCGCGGGGAAACCCAACGTGTCGGCGCGATATTATCCGGCAAATTGAAATGCCTCACGCGCTCGTCCTTCGCCTGAATATTCAGCGCGTGGCGCGACGAATTTTTTACGAAAAATTCGATTTCGTTTTCCGTTTGAAAATATAGCGTATCGTCCTCGTTTCGCCGCACACGAAAATGTTTTTTGCCCGGCGTAATCAAAAAGTCAACAAAAAGAAGCCCGCTAATCAGCGCGTTCCAAAAAATGAACATCGCAACATACGAGCCGCCGAAACGCCACGCCAAATACGTTACAACCGCACCCAACGCGACGAGGATAACGAAATTTTTCGTAACAGACATGGAATCACCTTGTATTCCGGATTTTTTTCGTTTTTTGGGGCTTCGCCCCAAGCCCCACGAGGGGTCAATGACCCCTCGACTCCGACAAAGAAATCGCGCAAAGCGCGATTTCTTATAAATTTTTTGGAGAGGGGGTGCGAGGGAGAACCTTTTTTGTAAAAAAAGGTTCTCCCTCGCAAACTTAGCTATCTGGGTGCTTTTACCTGCGAGAGAATATTTTCGATAACTTGGTCGGGGGTGATGCCTTCGATTTCGGCTTCGGGCTTGATTAAAATGCGGTGACGCAGAATCGGGAGCGCGAGGGTGTGAACGTCGTCAGGGATAACGAAGTCGCGCCCGTTTATTGCGGCGTATGCTTTCGACGCCAAAAGAAGCGCGACAGAACCGCGCGGGCTTGCGCCGAATTGCACCGCGCCCACGCGCCGCGTTGTTTCCACGACACTTATAATGTAATTGAACACCGTTTCATCAACGGTTACGGCGGTGATTTCGCGCTTGGCTTCGGCAATTTCCGCCGCGCCGCAAACGGGTTGCAAGTCGTGCAGACGATTCGCGCCGGACCCTTCGTGATACATTTGAAGCATCTGTTTTTCTGCCGCAACGCCGGGGTAGCTGATGAGAATTTTCATCATAAAGCGGTCGGTGAGTGCCTCGGGAAGCGGATACGTGCCTTCGTATTCGATGGGGTTTTGCGTCGCCATTACGAAAAACGGCTCATCCATTTGATATGTTTGCCCGTCGATGGTGATTGCGCGTTCTTCCATGACTTCGAGCAGCGCGGATTGTGTTTTCGGCGGAGTGCGGTTGATTTCGTCGGCAAGAAAAAGCTGCGTGTGCAGCGGCCCTTTGCGCAACTCGAATTGTCCGGTTTGCTGGTTGAAAATTTTTGTACCCAAGATGTCGGAGGGCATAAGGTCGGACGTGAACTGCACACGATTGCAGTTTACGCTCAAAAGTTGCGAAAGCGACCGCGCCCACAGGGTTTTTGCAAGCCCGGGTACGCCCTCGATTAAAACATGTCCGCCGGCAAACATCGCCGTGAGGGCGAGGTCGGTGAGATTTTCTTGGCTTAAAACGCGAGAATTTATTTGCGTTTTTATTTCGTCGGCTAAATTTTTAAGCATGGTTTATTCTCCCTGATTGATTATTTTTTGCGGATTCTTTGGTATAACCGCGCAAGTGCGCGCACATACTCATTTTCTTCGCGCTCAATTTCTTCGTAATACGGTACGGAGTTTCCGAATCGCTTGCCGAAAAAGAGAAGTGCGACAAGCGAAAAAATTACCGTTTGCAACAGAATAAGTCGCATGAAAAGAGGCAGTCGTCCGACGAAATTCTGCGGCGTGTGAAAGCCGTGATAATATTCAGCAAAAAAAATTGCGGAAACTTCGCGGGTGGAGTTCCAGTCGTCGAGGGTAATTTGAATGCGGCGTCCGGGGGCGTGGTTGTGCATTAACACGCTGTTTTCAATTTGAACGGCGTCGCCGGTTAAAATCGCGCCGCTGCCGTGAGTGTACAGAGTGAACTGCCCGGAAGGGATGCCCTGCGTATCCAAAGCGCGGTCGATGGCGGTATTGGGATGATTCCAACACAGAAAAATCAACCGTCCGCCGTAGTAAACCCATTCAAGCATTTCTTCCGCACGTTCCGCGTTGATTGCCGGTGAACGCGGCTGAATTATTACATATACAACGTTCGGGTCGGTTTGCGGCGTCAGCGGGCGATAACTTCGGCGCGCGGGATAGTTCATGTGTTGCAGTGTGTCGAAAATAAGGCTTGCACCGCGTTCGCCCGTTGATGTAACGGAGTGGGGAGTGCCGTCGCCGGTGTCGAGAAAATACGTGATGCCGACTGCCGCAAGTACGAGTATCGCCGGGAAAAACCACATGAACCACTTTTTATTTCGCATGAGGTATCACCTCGCTTACGGCGGTGCTGAGCGTTTCGAGTTCATCGCCGGATAAATCTTTATGCCCGAACCATGCCAAATGAAATGCATGGGCGATTTGCGAAAACGGCGCGGAAAGTTTCGGTGCGGCGGAACGAATTTGCCGCAAAATAATTGCGTTTGTTGCCGACGGTTTTATTTCGATTATATCGCGCTCGTTGAGATATAAAATTGCGGCGATGTATTTGAAGCGAACCGACGTGCGCAGGTTTGGCGAGTTTTTTGAAAGCTCCAGTAATTCCGCGACGGTGTGGGTGCGTAATTCCTCGAAAATATCATCGAGGGTGTGTTCTTGGGGGACTCGGGAGCGAAGCCACGAGCGAATCAGAACAAACGCCGCAATTGCTACAATTATTACTGCAACTACGCTGAAAATTGTCGCAACCAAATTCACGTGCTGAACCCCGCCGTAAGGCATGGAGATGTTTACATTGTCGAAAAACCAATTCAGCACACGATAAATAAATTCGAAAATAAGTTCGCGAATATCAACGCGCCGTTCGGTTAAAAAATCGTAGCGGCGCATTTCGAGGACTTCGTTCATCGCGTCGTAAAAATTCATTGGGTTGCCTCGCGTTCGTGCAGAAGTTTGTTAAGTTGAAGCTCTACGTCGAAGCCCTCGTTTTTTATGCGTTGGTTGAAGTAAATTACGGCCTGCATAAGACCGTCAAGGGGCGCGGTTATGATTGAAGAAATTGCGGGACCGGCAAGTCCCGTGAACATCGTTACGAAAAAGCTCAAAATAAACAGCATCGGAACGGTGCCGGCAAGCAGGCTGAACGCTGAGTTTACAAGTGAAAACGCGCCTTGCACGGAAGTTGACACAATTACTGCGACAACAACCCAAATTGTGCGAATGCCCAAAGTGCGAAAAAAGTCCGTTTTAATAAGCTCCCACGAGCGTTTTATTGCGCCGAAAAAGTACAGCTCTTCGAAAATTGCCGCCGGAACAGCTAAGGAAAACACGTGTGAATACATCAGCGAGCCGAGTCCCAATACGGCAAGCAACGTCAAAAATCCGAAAAAAGCAGACAGCGATTCCGTTATAAAAAAATTACCGACCGACGCGATAAAGGCAAGAACCGCGCCGGTCGCCACAATAAAAAAGGGAATCGTAAAAAGAATTTGCGCCAAAAGTGCCGTAAACACGCGCAAAACTACTTTGAAAAATTCCCGGTCGAAAATTTTCACTTTAAAGCCGTAAAGTTCGGGTTTTGCAAGCAAGATATGCCCTGTGCCGGTTGCGGTCTGCCAAAAGAGAAACAGCGGAATTATAAGGATAACAGCGGAAATTCCGACTATTGCAAGAGCATTTGCGCCTCCGCCCAAATCGAATGCGGCAAGCAAGCCAATCAAAAACGCCGTGACAAATATTCCGACAATCAACGCAAAAAAGCCGCCGCCAAGTACGCCGACATAAAAAACAGCCGCCCATGCCATTTGCTTCCAAAATGACCGTTTGTAAACATCGACGACCTTATCCATAACTTCCGCCGCGTTCATGGGGGAAAACTCTCTTTGCATGACACACTCCTTCGTACAAATAATATTGTACCGAGGGCTGTACGTCAAGACCGCGCTCTTTATCGTGAACTGTCGGTTATATTGTAAGCGGATTCCGGAAAAAAATAAAAACCTATCGGTAGCCGGTTGGCTACCGATAGGTTTTCATATTCTTTCAAAAAGCGGTGAGCGCGCTTCAGATTTTTTTGCGAAGAAGAAACAGTGCAAGCAACGCCGTTGCTGCTGTGCCGAGAGAAATCGTTGCGACAAGCGCGGCTTCGGTGGTTGACAAATGTTCCGGCGGAGCAGGGGGAAGAGATTCCGAAACCGGCGGCGGCTCAGGAGCAGCGGGGGAGGGCATATGTATGAAGTACATTCCTCCCAAAACTTCGCGTTCGTCGGCGAGGCAATATTCTTGACATTCAGGGGGTTCGTAAAGTTCCGGTGCGTCTTTGAAAAATTCGTATTCCGGTTCATACGGGGGGTCGGATTCTTCCGATTCTTCTGAGGCGGGCGGATATTCAGACTCTTCGGAGGGGGCGGATTCTTCAGCGAAGACGGACTCCTCGTCGGCATCAGAGGTTTCCGGGTTCTCAGTCTCTTCCGACGCCGGCGGTGATTCGGAGATTTCTTCCGATGGGGGAGATTCTTCGGGCGATTCCGCGACTTCCGGGGGTTCTTCCGGAGGCGGTTCGGGCGGCGCAAACCCGAAAATATAATTGATGAGCGCAGTGGTGTCGGAAAAAATTGCGGAACGGGGCGACGCAAAAAGTACGGAAATGATTACTTCACGCCCGTCGTATTCGGCGTATGAAACAAGCGTGTGCTGCGCGGCGTTTGTAAAGCCCGTTTTTCCGCCGATTGTGTTTGGGTTAAATTCATCCCGCGTCGGATGAACCATCTGGTTTGAGTTGCGCATACGACGGGGTTCTTCGTGAACGGGGTTCGGCGCGACGGTGAAATACGGCGTCGCAATAATCTGCACAAACAGCGGGTGGCTGATGGCTTCCCGCATAATCAGCGCGATATCGTAGGCAGTTGTGAACTGACCGTCGCCGGGCAAACCGCACGGATTTATAAAGCGCGTGTTTTCCGCACCGATTTCGGCGGCGCGAGTGTTCATTTGCGCAACAAAATCTGCTCTGCTCGGCGCGAAGTGTTCGGCAAGTGCGCGCGCAACGTCGTTCGCCGACGGCAACATTATGGCGTAAAGAGCCTCCAGTACCGTCATGCATTCCCCGGCGTACACGCCGAGTCGCCCCGCATAGTGCGGCAAATCAACCGCATATTCGGTCATCAAAACGCGCTCCTGTAAGTCGTCGGCGAGTTCAAGAACCAACAACGCGGTCATAATTTTCGTTATGCTTGCCGGATAACGCCGCGTGAAACCTGCCCGCTCGAAAAGCACTTCGCCGGTTTGCGCGTCCATAATAAGCACCGACTCCGCATAATGATGCGGTGCGTCGGTTGCAAGCGCGATGTTCGGCGCGATTGAAATAAGCAGAATTGCCGCCGCTGCGACAAGAGCCGTTGTGCGTAAAATTATTTTCATGGGCATATTAAAGCACAGGTTTATTCGACCCGCAAGGGGGTGTTTTTTCCTGATTTCGGAAAATCACGGTCGGTTTCGTCCGAAAAATAAATCGCGCGGGGCGAATCCGCCGATTGCGCGAAGTACGCAAGTTTTCCCCTGTGCGTCCCGGATGATATGGCTTTCGCGCAAAAGTCCGTCGTCGCGAAGCAGCGATATTGCAACCGGCGCAAATTTTTCGGTGCAGGCAAGCATTTCGGCGTCACTTGTTTCGCAAAATTGTTCGGCAACCGGCAGTTTTTTTATGCGGCTGATTGCGGCGCGAAGTTCGTCAAGCGCGGCGGAAAGCGCGGCGTGTTCCAACGCAAACTTGTTGTGCGCGGCTCGAACATCCTGTAATTCGCGTCGCAAAGTATAATGCTCGCCGATTTTTTCCTTCACGCGGCAAACGCTGTGCCACGGACGAACAATTTCCGCCGCCGTTTGATGCATCTTCTCTTCGAGAATCGCGGCGGCTATTTCCGTTTCAACAAGCACATCCGGTAATTTTTTTTCCGCCGTCGCCGCTTCGCAAAGCGTTAGTTTTGCGGCATAATTTTCTGTTTCCGGTATCGGCGGCGGAAAACTCATTTCGAAAAATTTTTCCGCCAGTCCGCCAAACAGCAAATTTTCCGCCTGCTTCACGGTGCAACCGCGCAAATCCCAAAATCGGAGCGGCTTTGCAGGAACAGCGACAACAGAACTTGGGCTTTTTCGCCCGGTTTCATTCCGAGGGAGGTCGAAAAACGGTGAGCCTTCAGCCAACCGGCGTTCAAGTGCATCGGCGAGCCTGTGAAGCTCACGATTTCCCAAAAACGGTTGCGGCGGCTTTTGCCAAAATCCGGCGGAGGCAAGAGCCGGCCCTTCGACGGTTCGTTCGGCGAGGGCGTCGCAAAAATCTGTTTCATGCAAAAGCGGCAATGCCGCGATGATGTCGCGAATGCGATTTTCCGAATCGGGCAAAATTTCGCCGTGTTCGTTTTTGTCGCTGATGATAAAAATGCGGTCGAAAGGGGACTTTTCAATGCCGCTCGCAACTGTAAGCGCGTCCAAAAATGTTCGCACTGACGCGCCGGATTCCCGCGTAAGCGCGATTGCAAGCGTTAAATCGACGGTTGAAAATTCGTCGCAAAACGCCTCGCGAATTTTTCGACCTGCGTCATGCGCCGCATCGAACTCAACTGTTTCAAACATTTCGCGCGCCACCGCACAAATATTTACGCGGTTCAAATTGAATCCGCCTTCATTTTCCTGAATCCGCGCAATGATTTCGTTCAAGTCGTTCGCTTCGTCAAAAAACACAAAAACCGAAGGATTATACATATCAAAAACCTCCCCCTAAAATTGTATACGGGAGGATGTGAAAAAATTACACAGGCTTTTTTCAAAAAATCGCGCAAAGCGCGATTTTGATAAAATTTTTGTCGAACTTTTTTTAAAAAGTTCGTGGGGTTTGGGCTGTCCCCCGGCGAAGCCCCAAAAACAGGTATAAATTCACGCGCAAAATGTCGGGATTTCATGTATAATGGGTTGAAGAGGAGGGGTTTCAATGGAAATCAAAATAAATATTGCGGGAGTGGGGGAAGTTGCGGCAACTCGCGGAACATCGCTCTTTGAAATCAGCGAAAAATATGCCGACAAGCGTGAGCGTCCCGCCCTGATTGCAAAAATGAACAACGAACTGCACGACCTGTCGCGACCGGTGCTTTACGATTCGAATATCGAATTTTTGGATATAACAAGCTCGCAAGGTTACCGCGCCTATCAGCGCGGCGTTTCATTTTTGATGGTGTACGCGGCAAAAATTGTGTTCGGGGCGAAAGCGCGGGTTGTGATTGCGCATTCAATCAATAAAAATTTGTGTTGCGAAATGCCGGAATTTGAATTGACCGAGGAAAAAATTGCGGAAATTGAAGCGGTTATGCGCGATGTTGTTGCTCGCGATTTGCCGATTGAAAAAACCGCGATGCCGAAAGAGCTCGCGCTTCGCACATGCGAGGAACTCGGGCTGCACGACAAAATCAGCCTGTTGAAATATCGCCACAATCAGACGTTCAGCTTCTACAAATTGGACCGGATGTACAATTATTTTTACGGCGAAATGCCGCCGCGCACCGGACGTTTGAGCGAGTTTAAACTTTCCAAACGAACGCGCGGATTTGTGTTGCAATTTCCGTCGGCGTCGCAGAATTACGAATTTACCGAGCTCGCGCCGGAAGGGCGATTGTCGGAAGTTTTTGCCGAAGCGAATCGTTGGGCGCGAATAATGAAAACCGACACCGTCGGCGCGCTTAACGACAAGCTGTGCGCTCGCGGCAACGGCGAAATCATTCGTATAGCCGAGGCGTTGCACGAGAAAAAAATCGCCCTGCTCGCCGACCGAATCACTCAGGAACATCGCCCGATTGTGTTAATTGCCGGGCCGTCGAGCAGCGGAAAAACGACTTTTGCAACAAGACTCGGCATACAACTGAACGTAACCGGTGCGACGCCCCACGTAATTTCACTGGATAATTACTATCGCAACCGCGAAGATTGCCCCAAGGACGCGAACGGAAATTACGATTTTGAAACAATCGACGCGCTCGACACGGCGCAAATTACTGCCGACTTAAAAGCCCTGCTTGCCGGCGAAAGCGTTGAAATTCCGAGCTTTAATTTTTACAGCGGTCGGCGCGAATACAAGGGCAATTTCATCAAACTTTCCGACACCGATGTTCTCATTCTCGAAGGAATCCACGGGCTTAACGACCGCATCGGCGGCGATATCTCCCCGAACGACAAGTTCAAAATTTTCATCTCGTCCCTCACGCAAATTAACATCGACGACCACAATCGCATCCCCACAACCGACGCCCGCCTGATGCGGCGCATGGTACGCGACTTTCTGTTTCGGGGGGCGTCCGCCGAAACAACCCTCGATATGTGGCCGCGCGTTCTTTTGGGCGAAATCAAGTACATTTATCCCTGCCAAGACAACGCCGACGCTTTTTTCAATTCTGCCTTGGTTTATGAGATGTGCGTTCTCAAGCAGTACGCCGAACCGCTTCTTTTTAACATTGCGCCTTCGTCGCCTCATTACCCCGAGGCTCGTCGTCTGATTAAATTTTTGTCTGCATTTTTGGGCGTCCCCGGCGAAACTATCCCCTCAAATTCAATTATGCGCGAATTTGTCGGCGGGAGTTGTTTTGCTCATTAGGGTGTGTCGACAATAGTTTTGCCCCAACCAACAAAACAGGCAATCTGTACAGCGGCAAGATATGAAGCCGTATGTTTGGCGTAACGAGTTGCAATGCCGCGCCACTGCTTGAGAACGG
>WQVC01000026.1 GCA_009781765.1 Defluviitaleaceae bacterium
AAAATTTGCTATGCATAGCGAAGGGCGTTGAGAAGCCCGCTCAGGCTTCGTCGGAAAACGCGCAGAAGCCCGCGTTTCCCGCCTCGCCTTCTCGGTTCTCAATGCCCTTCGCTCCTATTGTGAACGGTGCGCTCGTGCGAACGGCGTTGCGAAGCCCGCTCAGGTTTCATCGGAAAACGCGCTGAAGCCCGCGTTTCCCGCCTCGCCTTCACGGTTCTCAATGCCGTTCGCAATTGTTGTCGTTTTCGGGAAAAACACCCGAAAACAACCGGTCGCGCACCACAATGCATGTACGCAAATTTTACGCACGTTTTGGCAAACCGCAATAGTGGCTGTACTTTCTTATCGGTGCGGTATAAAAAACATTTCCGCAGAGGTCGGTGTGGCGGAAACCCGCGTACTCAGGCGGTTTGTGCCATGTGATTTGCGGCGCGGCATCAAGCGTAATCGGCGCGGTTTTAACCCAACGTTCCGCGTTTGTTGCGAAATCATATTCAAGCCGATAAAGCGCGATTACATCGCCGGCAACAAGCGGGTCGTGTCCTTTAGGAAACGTACCCGGCAAAGTGTATCGCGCCCCGAGAATTTTCCATGTGTCTGAAAATTGCACGATAATTTCTGCTTCACGACCGTTTACTTTGGCCGGAACGGCAAAGCGTTGTGCAGTTTTTGTTTCGCCGACAGGAAAGAAAATTGCATGTTCGCCGCCGATTTTCGGCACAAGAAATTCCGCCTTAAACGGCGACTGCACCAACGCCGCCAACAGAAAAATGTTCTCGGATGCGATTTCGGTTTCATTTTCGATTCCGTTCCGGACTTTTGTTTCGGCTTCGAGAGAATGTGTCGCCGCTGAATCTTGTCCCCGGCGTTCATTCCGCGCTTGGCGCGGGCGCGGGCGCGGCGTCCAGACGGCGAGTTCGGTGCATATGCTCTCGCTTCCGCGTTCCAGCAAAAGTCCTTCGAAAAACATGTGCAAAAATTGTGTGTAATCGGAGTCGGCTTCGAGGGCGGAATATGTTTGAAGCGATGATATTCCCTGCGATTTTCCGCCGTAAATATAAAACGCGCTGAGTCCGTGAACCTCCGTGCCGAGATTGTGCCGGCTGTAAGTGACGCAGTTTTTCAGCGCGTAAATGAGAGCCTTTGCCTCGTGCGGGCGAAGGTTGGCGAGTTGCCGCGCCATGTCGCCGATGTCAACCATGTCGGCGTAATTATCGCGGGGCGAGCATTCGCCAAAGGTTTTGGTTGCGGCGCGACGCGCGGCAAATTCGCGAAACAGATGCGGCGATAATTCTGCCGGAACAATCCGCCCCAACGCGCGCGACACCTCGGGAACTTTTTCGAGGTCAATGACGGAAAGGGTCAAAATTTCCTCGTCGGCAAGACCGCGAGTTTCGTAATATTCAAAAAATGTATCAACTATAATTTCGCCCAGTGCGAAGGCGCAAATTTCTTCGTTGAACGCCGCAAGAAAGTGATAATCCCAACCTTCGCCGGGTTCTAAATCCGCCGACGCAATCATTACACGCGCAAAATGTCGCGCAAGCATCGCCATTTCAAATGTTGCCATAAAACATGCGTCAAAACCGAGAAATTCGAGTTTTTCTTCCGCCAAGCCCGCTTCGTTGAAGGCTTTTTCCATGTCGGCGAGGGTCAGAGCATCGTCGTAAAATTTTTCGTCATGCCCGAAGCCGGCAATCGCGCCGCCGCCGTGGTCCCACATAATCAGCCCGTATTTTTCGGCGGGAAATTCGTCGCGGCAAAACGTGATAAATTCGCTCAAAGTGTCGGGACAGCCCATATTCACCATACCGAAACTGTGTTGCTCAAAAAGCGCGCCGTCGGCAAGCCTCCAAATTACACATTCCGTTTCCGGAATCGCCGAATTTTGCCAACGATTTGTTCCGCCGGTTAAAATCAGCACATTGGCGTTTTGCGAGTCAAGCCCGGAGTCGAGCATTTCCGCCAAATCGTCGGTTGCCGCGCCGAATTCGCTTTCAAGGTCGGAGCCGTTCATGTAAATCATAACGGTATACGCAAGCGCGGCGGGCGGCTCCGGCTGTATATCGGAAGTCGCACAGCCGGTTAAAATTGCAGTAAGCGCGAGCAAAAAAATTTTTTTGAACAAATTTCTCACCTCGTTGACATATTCTTGCGAGAAATGTAATTTTTATACTACGTTAAGACCTCGGGGCTTCGCCCCGAACCCCGAGAAACTTTTGAAAAAGTTTCATCAAAACTTCATTAAAAATCGCGCAAAGCGCGATTTTTGTGAAAGTTTTTGCCCCGCTTTTTCCAAAAAGCGGGTGGGTGTGGGCGAAGCCCGCGAACGTAATTGTATATAAAGGAGCAACCCATGAACATAGTTTTGCATCAGCCGGAAATTCCGCACAATACGGGCGCGATTGGGCGAACATGCCTTGTGACGGGCAGTTCGTTGCATTTGATTCGCCCGTACGGATTTTTTTTGGACGAGAAATCGTTGCGGCGTTCGGGGCTTGATTATTGGCACAAGTTGGGCGTTTGCGAGTACGATGATTTTGCGGAATTTGCACAAAAATTCCCGCACGGAAATTTTTGGTTTGTTGAAACCTCCGGCGGGAAATTATATTCGGATGCGGCTTATGCCCCCGACGATTTCTTGATTTTCGGGAGCGAAACAACGGGCTTGCCGCCCGGCATTTTGCAAAAATATTCGGAAAAAATTATTCGGATTCCCATGACCGGCGAAGAACGTTCGCTTAATTTGTCGGTGGCGGTTGGGATTGTGCTGTACGACGCACTGCGGCAAACGGGATTTTCGGGGCTTTCATAAAAGATGCTCGCGACCGTACAGAGCCGTTGACGCGCCGACAAAATCTGTGGGCAATGTAAAAACTTCGCGGGACTGCACGATGCCGTTAATGCGCACGATGCGTTCGGTGGTATACTCCAAGTAGGGCGGATAGTGCAGAGTCCAAATTTCGTCAACCGTGCGAACGGAAACAAGCGGCGCGTATGCGTGAATCATTAAAACGTCGCCGACGAAAAGGGTTGTCGGGGATGAAATATTGTTGTCGGATATGATTTGCTCGACGGTTGTGCCGAAACGCGCCGCAATCGTGGCTAAACTGTCGCCCGGCATAACGATGTGTTCGTGTTGTTGCATCACGGCGCGGTCGAGGCGCATGAATGCGGACTCGGGCGTGCAAAAGTCTGTTTCATCGGGGCGAACAAATTCCGTGCGAATATCCCAATCGCTGATAATTTGCGCGTCGCGCGTGTGTTCGCTTCGCCACATGTCCTTGAGCAGTCGCTCGACGTGTTCCAATTCCAAACGATTGGGTAACCGCGCTTCACGTTCGCCGTTTACATAAATCAAAAAGGCCGATATTTCAAATGCGTCCTGCGCGATGATTTCGCGAGCTATGCGAGAGATAATTGCGTGGCGTTCTTCGGTGTTTCGCACCTGTGTTTGCGTAGGCACAACGGAGATGTTTCGGTCGATGCGAACATCACCGATAATCCAACCGCCGCCGAGTTGCCGCCGCAAATAATGGATAACTTCATCGTGTACCATATATGACGTCAAACCTCGGTCATACCATATGTACCCGAAGTGTTCGTCATCGGAATACACTGCAAATGCCTGATGCGGAATAAATCCGTCAACAAAGTCGAGAACCGATTCCGCTTGGGCGCATCCCGATAAAATAATCAAAAGCGGGATGAATGCAAAAAATTTTTTCATATTTTCCTCCTTGTAATGCAAATATATTTCAGCACGGATGAACATCGTTCGGAAACGCTTCGACATCCCGGTTTACGTCAAATACGCCGAAAGCTGTAAGCTCCGGAATATTAAACGCATGTTCGCGGCGAATAATGAGATTTATGCCGCGTTGCTTGTCGGGCAAATGCCAATCGGTGAAAATTTTCACAAATCGGAAGCACTTTTCAACGCAAAGGGGGGAGGTGATTTCCAACCTTCGCGGAGCGTGCAAAAATCTTTTCACGAAAATATAATTCGTGTCTCCTTCGCGAACAAACCAACAGCGTTCGCGTTTTTTGAAAACGTAATAAACCGAATCCGAGGAACTGTGCGGCAACTCATATATGCCCCCGGCACTGTACGCTTCGATGCAGATGCTTGGGTTTGAAAATTCCTCGGCAACGGCGCGGGGCATTTTTTTCGGCAGAAGCGAGGGTTTATACGTTTTGAAAAGGAAGTTGAACACCGGCTTGGCGTAGATATTTTTGTAGTATCGTTGCAAACGATACGCGGGGCGCGCCAATATAACGGAAATGATGAAAATTATTCCGGCGAAAATTGCCGCAATCCAAGGCGCGAAAAGCGCAATAAGCGTAAGTCCGATAACCGTTACGAAACGGAAGTTTGTGTACAGAAAAGTTCCGCCGGGTACGAAAACCAAAAACATACCCGCAAATGCATCGAGAGCGTCGTTCACAAGCCCGACAATTCCCGCCTTTACGAAGGCAATCACGGCAAATGCAACAGAAACTCCCACGGAAACCACATGTTGCGCTGCCATCAATCCGCCCTGACGCGCAAAAGTAAATGCGGCATCCGTTCCCGCCGCACGAAGAGCCTCGGTTGTTGTAATGTCCCGCGTAACCATGTACGTTCCGACCGTGCAAACGAAAACGCCGACAAATGTTTCAACGCGCTTGAGCGTCGCTTCGTTAAAAAGATTCGACGCCGCTGTTGTTCCCAAGGCATATTTAATTCCCACCACAACAAGCATGAAAATAAAAAAATACAAGTTTGATATGGGCAGATTCATAAGAGGTTCTGCCAGCGGAATCCATTCGGCGGGAATAACCTCCGCATTTAAAAGCCAACCCATGCCGGAAAGCACGGTCAGCGCGATAAAAGGGCTGCTTGCAAGTGCGATAATCGGGCCGAAAACGCCCACCAACTGCAAAAGTACAAATTCGTTCACGGAAAATCCCCCTGTAATCAGACTTCTTGTCGTTTTGCAAAAATCGAAAATTTTGAAATTGTGTACGAAGTCTATTGGTAGCTGAGCGGTCACCAATAGGTTTTGAAATTTTTGCAAGTATAGCATGTTTGGGTTATACTTAACATAAGAAGCTGTATTCGTCACACAAAAAATTTCGCAAAAACTCAAAAGGAGCGGTTTTATGCGCTTAACGGGAACAACGGCAATGGGAATCCGCTTACCGATTATAAGTGCGGGCGACAATTTGGTTGAAATTGTTGCGTCGCATGTGCTTGACGTAGTTGATTCGCAGGGGGAGACCCTGTCGAAAAACGATATTGTTGCGGTAACGGAAGCAATTGTTGCAAAAACGGAAGGCAATTTTGCGAAACTCTCGGATATCGGCGACGATGTTCGCGAAAAATTCGGGGGAGGGGAAATCGGGCTTGTTCATCCGATGCTGTCGCGTAACCGTTTTTTGAATATTCTGCGGGGCGTCGCGCTCGGTGCGAAAAAGGTGCATGTTTTGCTGAGCTATCCGCACGATGAAGTCGGCAACCCCGTCATGGATATCGAACGCCTTGACGAAGTAAACGACAAACTTCGCGGGCGTTTGGTTACGGCGCAGGAGTTTCGCGAAGTTGCCGGCGAGTACAAGTTACCCTACACCGGCATTGATTACGTAAAACTCTACGAGGAAGCGTCCGATAATATCGAAATTTATTTCTCAAACGACCCGCGAGATATTTTGTCCCTTACCGAAAATGTGCTTGTCGGTGAAATTCATCGTCGCGAATACACAAAAGCGCGGCTTTTAAAAGCGGGCGCGGAGTGTGTGTTTACGCTGTCGGATATTTTGAGCAAAAGCGTAAACGGCAGCGGATTTAATCCGATGTACGGTGTTTTGGGTTCGAATTTGTCTGCGGACGATATGTTAAAACTGTTTCCCGCAAAAGCTCAGGAATTTGTTGCCGCGCTTTGTGCGCGATTTGAGCAAAAAGTCGGGGTTTCGCCGGAAGTGCTTGTTTACGGCGACGGCGCGTTCAAAGACCCTGCTCACGGTATTTGGGAACTCGCCGACCCGGTTGTTGCGCCCGGATATACATCGCGGCTCGGTGAGCGTCCGATGGAAATTAAAATGAAGTTGGTTGCGGACGCGGTTTACGGCGATTTAAGCGGCGACGAAAAACGCGAAGCCGTAAAAAATATGGTAAAAGATAAGGCGGCAAACCCTGACGCCTACCGCGACGGAACAACGCCGCGTATGTATGCTGATTTGGTGGGAAGTTTGTGCGACCTCATGGGCGGAAGCGGCGACAAAGGCACGCCGGTTGTGTTGCTTCGCGGATATTTTGATGATTACGCGGCTGATTAAAATTTCGGAATCGAAGCGCGATACGAACTCTGTAATCGCGTTTGTGTTGCGTTGTTGGCAGGCTTCGCGTCTGCTCGAACCCGCGCATGAAATGCGGGTTTATTTGCAGCGCGCAAATCACGCCGCAACTGCCGCCCACAGGCGAAATCTTGTGCATTTGCGGCTGTATACGCTAACAATTTTCATTGCAGTTGAAGCCGGCAATTTCGACAACGCCAATACCATGCTCGATAAGGCGTTCGGCTACAAAAATTTTCTCAAAGCACACGAGCCGTTTCATTACGGTACGCTGTGCTTTTTGTATGCGTACATGGAGTTGAAGCAAGGGCGAGCGCGTTCGGCGCAAAAATATCGCACGTTGTTGGATGAACACTTCGCAACGGCGAATTTTACGGAATTTTTAACATATCAAGCCATGCTTTCTCTTGCCGCGGGCGAACTTTCCGATGCGCACAAGTCTTTTCGTGCGGCATACGATGCGGGTTGCCGAAGCGTGTTTCTTTTCGACGGATTTTTTCGGCTTTACAAAACTGCGCCGGCGGAAGAAATTTTTCTGCCGATTTTGACATATGCCGCCGAGCGCGGCGCGGATATTTCCGCAATTATGTCGCGGCACGGAGAGGCTGTTTCGCGGGCGATGGCACTCGACCCGATTGCCGGCGAAAAACTTTATGCCGCAAGCGGATTTCCGCCGCTTTTGAAAGACATCTGCGCGAATCGAATCGCCGCCGGCGACATGAGCGCGGAAGCATTTGCTTTTTATCTTGACGCGGAAAAACGCCAAGTCTACACGTCGGGGATTTTTGACGCGCTTGTTCGCGCCGCGTATGAAAATAACGCGCGAAAATTAAATCGTTACACGCTGAAAAATTTTCTTGCCACAGCGCAAATGACCGACCCCGCTTTTGCTGTTTACGTTTATCATTTTCTGCTTACCGACCCGGCTCTTGCCGACCTTTTGCCGGATGAACAGGGTAAAATTCTGCAATTCGGAACAACTTGCCTCGAACGTGATTTGCGCGGGCGCGAAGCAAACAGCGTGTATCTGTGCCTGTGGAAGCGTTTTCGCGCATTGGGAATAACCGGACCTGCTTTGGACAAAGCCGAGGAAATTTTGCGCGAGGATTTAACGCTTTTCGAGTTGCGTTTGCGCAAAGATTCCGCCGTAAAATTCATTTATGTAACCGAGCCGGAAAAACGCGGCATGGAGGTGTACGAAGCGGGCGAATCTCTCATAATAGAGGCGATTGGCGCATCTGCCGGCTATACGTGTCTCGGCGCGGGGCGGCGTACGATTTTGGACGAAGAAGTTGCAATTTCGCCCATGATATACGGCGCGGATGCCGCGTTGTATCTTCATTTTTTCCGACTGGGCGACCGACGTTTTCATTTAACGGCGTATCTGGCAAACTGCTTTTTGGATTCGCCGACCCCCGACGCTGTGCCGGTTTTCGAGGCATTGCTTGAGGAAAAATGCATCACGAAGTCGTATCGCACAAAAATTCTTGTTGCACTCGGGCGGCTGTACTACGAATCGGGCGATTACGACCGCGCGCTCGAATGCTTGGTTGACGATGGCGAAACAGATTTTTCGGTTTTGGACGTATACCTGCAAACAGGCGAACATGCTCGCGCCGCGCGACTCATCGCCGCAAAATACAAGCACATCAACCACGAAAAATTATTCGAGGCACTGCGAACATTGATACCTCAAACAACGTCGGATAATCTCGCTGTGGTTTGCTATGACTTGCTGATAAAAAATTTTTTCGACGAAAATATTTTGGCATACGTATTAAAAAATTTTCGGGCAAGTTATTCGGAATGGGCGGAGCTTTCAAAAGTCATCGACGAAGACAATCGTACCGCGCCCGCTCTTGACGCGCGTGTATTAGAGGCGGCAATCGGAATGTCGCGCTTCGACGCGCCGGCGCAAAAGGCTTTTGCGAGATTTTATGAAAACCCCAAATGCCCGCCCGGTTTAATCGAAAATTTCACCGCGCTTGCATCGTACGAAATGCTTGCCAAAAACACCCGTCCCGAGTACGACGTTATAACAGCCCTCGAAAAAATTTATTTGAAATTTAACCCGCAAAAAAATTCGGAAAATATTTTTGAAGAAAACGAAATTCTCGCGCTCGGGCTTGCGGGAGTTTTTTTGCGACACGATATAAAAACTCTGAAATCCGAAGAAATTATCTCCGACGCGCTTCGTATTCAGGAAAACGCAGGAATCCTTCTCCCGATATTTAAAGAAAAACTGCAAACGCCCTACACGCAAAAATTTCAGCCGTTCATGTATAAGTCTTTGCCCGAGAAGGATTGTAGGTTATACTGTGCGAACGGTTATCTGCCGATGCGGTATATAAAATACGGATTATATGCGGCTGTCGTGCCGATGTTTTTCGGCGAAACATTGGCGTATTATTTCAGCGAAGAAGCAGATTCCGGAAGCATTACAACGCAAGAGCAAACCGTAACAAACACCGTGCTGTTTATTGCCGACGACGAAACCGACCCGTATTTTGCGGTAAACAACGCGATTGTGTACGCGCACAATTTTAAACACGACAAAACAGAACAACTTATTTCGCGCTTGGTTCGGGACGTTCGCCCCGTTCGCGCCCGATTGATGTAAGGAGCGTTGAGATGACAGATGAATGTTTGCGGCGCATTATGGATAATACGCCCGTACCGTGTGTTTTACGAAATTCGAAACTGGAATTTATGTACGCAAACAAAGCACTGGTTGACTTATTCGAGCTTGCGGATTTCGCGGAGTTTGACGCGCGTCGCGCCGAGCTTATGCCGCCGTTTCAGCCGGACGGAAGCCCGTCGGAAGATAAACTTAACGCGCTTATGGCGGATGTTTTGTCGGGCGACGACCTGAAAGTTGAGTGGCTGTACTGCCGCGACGACGGCGAGCTTCTTTTTATGGAAACGACGGTATTGCGCGTGGAGGTTGACGGCGAACCCCACATTTTAAAATATATGAACGATGTCCGCGATTCGCGAAAATCGCGCGTCAACGAGCGGCTTTCGCGCCAACGCCTGCAAGCCATTGTTGACCATTGCCCGATAGCTTGCGGCATGGTTGACGAGCATTTTAACGTAATCGAAATAAATAACGAAGTGCTGGCACTCTTTGATATTACAAGCAAGCCGACGTTCGAAGAACGTTTTTTTGAATTTTCTCCCGAATATCAACCCGACGGTCAACTCTCGCGCCGCAAGGCTCTGGACAAGTTGAAGCAAGCCTTCGAAGCCGGGCGCATTCGTTACGAATGGCTGCATCAACGTCTTTTCGGCGAGCAAATTCCCTGCGAGGTAACGCTTGTTCGCGTACGTTTTGAAGACCGTCAGGCCGCAGTGATTTACATAAGCGACCTTCGCGAAACAAAAAATTCCATCGCAATGATGGAAAAAATGCAGACAATTGCCTTCACCGACGAATTAACACAACTTTTCAACCGCCGCTATTTTATGCAAAACGCCATCGCAAAACTCGAAGTATGCAAGGCCAACAACGAATATTTTCATTTAATCATGGCAGACCTCGACCATTTCAAAGGCATCAACGATACCTACGGTCATCCCATCGGCGACGAAGTTTTGAAAATTACCGCAAAAAGAATAATCGGCGTAACCAGAAAATCAAATCTCATTGCGCGTTACGGCGGCGAAGAATTTATCGTTATGCTCACCGACATGGATTACGAAGGCGCGGTAAACAACGCTCGCCGCATACAAAAAGCAATGGAGGAATCACCGATTGTAATCAAGGGGATGTCGCTTGGCTTAACAGTGTCACTCGGCGTTGCAACCCTCGACGTACCCGGCGATTCTCTCGACGACATAATTAACAAAGCCGACATCGCCCTGTACGGCGCGAAACGCACCGGCCGAAATAAAGTTATGGAATACAAGGACGCTAAAGATTTGAAGTGGTGAAAAAATGCCGACCGGCAAGCGAAGCTGTCGGTTCTTCCTTCTTCAATAAACGGAAAAATGTGCGCCCTGCGGGGCAAAAAAAGCACCCTATTTGTCGGGTGCTTTTTTCCATGCTATATCATTCCAACTTCGCGATTTTCCTTTGTTGATTTTATGTGAGAACCGAAGCCCCGGGAACTTCGGCGGTGCAGAGTTTTTACTCTGCGTTGCCGCGTTGCATGAAAGGTGTGCACGCGGGCGGTTAGCATTCGGTCGACCGTGTCCGAATGCTAACGCCCTCTTTCATGCAATGCGGCGGGTTGTGAACAACGAGGGTTCGCGCTACTGCGCTTCACTCGCCGGAGTTGCGTCAATCCCGGCGTTCCAGAGTAAGCGTGCGTCTTGGTTCATAATAACGATGTTTTCGATTATGAGCTGCGGAACATTATGCATAACCAACAGAGCCAAGTCGCGTCCGTCGCCGGGGTCGAAATCTTCCGTTGTTACAAGTGTGACGGACGCCGAAGGGAGAGGCGGGTTAAGGTCAAATGGCATATCGTGCGGAATTGAAAGCTGCACTCTCGCTTCGGTTATGCCGTCAATTGCAACAAGTTGCGCTTCAATGAGGACTTCTGTGGCGTGTGTATGGCGCAAACGGGCTTCGTCGCGGCTGCCGCCGCCGCTCAATCCCCTGTTGGCAAGCGGCGTATCCTCCCATGTAAAATGCTCGACGTCAGCGAGAATGCCGGATGTGCTGAGCAGAGTACGTGCGTCGCCGGCGCGGCGGGAATCCACGCGCAAGCCCCGTCCGTTGTCAATCACTTGACTCCGAATGCCCGCGTCATCAAGTACGGTTTGCATTTGTGAAATCGTGGAAATATCTTCGCGGGCGACTAAAACCGTCCACGACGTAAAAATACCGCAACCTGCAAACAGAAAGAGCAGCATCGCCGCCGCCGCTGTCACTGCGAAAAATTTTTTCATATTGCACCTCCGAAAGTTTTTGCGCAATTTGCATGACGTTTGTTTCCGCGCCTTTGCGCACGTTGTCGGCAACAATCCGGATGTTCAGGCCGTTAATTGTTACCGCGTCCCGGTATTCGGCGTTGCGTCTGTTGCGCCGTTCCATATTGCGCGCGCGTCTTGGTTCACAATAAAGATGTTTTCGATTATGAGCTGCGGAACATTATGCGCAACCAACAGTGCCAAGTCGCGCCCGTCGCCCGCGTCGAAGCAGTCCGTTGTTGAAATTACGACGGAAGCCGTACGGGGAGGCGGTTCAACTATTAAGGGGCGTAAAAGCGGAATATAAAGCTCTGCTTTTGCTTCGGTTATGCCGTCAATTGCAACAAGCTGCGCTTCGATGGAGGCTTCTGTTTCGCGGATATAGCGTAAGAGGCGTTCCTCGGCAGGACCCAACCCCATGTTGGCAAGCGGCACGTCATCCCATGAAAAAAATTTATCGTCGGGGATAATGCCGGATGTGCTGAGCAATGTACGTGCTTCGTTGGCGCGGTCGGAATCCACGCGCAAGCCCCGTCCGTTGTCAATCACTTGACTCCGAATGCCTGCATCATCAAGTACGGTTTGCATTTGCGAAATCGTGGAAATATCTTCGCGGGCGACTAAAACCGTCCACGACGTAAAAACGCCGCAACCCGCAAGCAGAAAGAGCAACATCGTCGCCGTCGCTATCGCCGAAAATTTTTTCAACATATATCGAACACACCCAAAATTCTCAAGGGCGTTCGCGCCGCTACGCATTCGAAAGTTTTTGCGCAATTTGCACGGCGTTTGTTGCCGCGCCTTTGCGCACGTTGTCGGCAACAACCCAAATATTCAGACTGTTTTCCGCGCTCATGTCGCGGCGAATGCGCCCTACATATACTTCATCCGTGCCGGCGATTTCGCGGGGCGTGGGATAACCCTCGTTTTTCGGGTCGTCGTTTAAGATGATGCCGGGGGCGTTTTTTAAAATTTCACGCACTTCGTCAAGCTCAAAAGATTTCTCAAAAGTGAGGTTAATCGACTCGCTGTGTCCGATTTCAACCGGCACACGAACCGTCGTTGCCGTGATTTTCATGTCAGGCGAGTGCAAAATTTTTCGCGTTTCTTCAATCATTTTCGTTTCCTCGCCGGTGTATCCGTCGTCACCAACAACGTCGATGCGCGGAATAACATTTCCGCCGATGGGGTAGGGGAAGCATTGCGGCGCGTCGCCTTTTACCGTGCGGGTGAGGTCGGCGATGCCCGCCATTCCCGCGCCCGACACCGATTGATACGTCGAATAAATCAGCCGTTTAATTCCGAACGCGCGATGCAGCGGCGCGATTGCCACACATGCCTGAATTGTCGAGCAGTTCGGACTCGAAATAATGCCCTTGTTCGCGAAAATATCGTCGCCGTTGACTTCCGGCACAACAAGCGGCACGTCGTCTTCCATGCGCCACGCCGAACTGTTGTCCACAACAACGCAACCCTTTGCCGCCGCAATCGGCGCGTATTTTTGGCTGATGGGCGTATCAACGGCGAACAAACAAATATCAATTCCCCGGTCGAAAATATCCTCCTTCGACTCCTCAATTGTCACCGTTTTTCCCTTAAACGTCACCGTTTTTCCCACTGCCGCGCCCACATCGAACAAAAACAGCTCCGAAATCGCCAAATCTCTCTCCTCAAGCACCTTCAGCATTGTACTTCCGACCATTCCGGCCGCACCTAAAATTCCGATTTTTTTCATAATAATTCTCCTTTTTTTTAGTTCGCGGGGCTCTGCCCCGCACCCCGGAAACTTTTGAAAAAGTTTCATCAAAACTTTAACACAAAAATCGCGCGAATGCGCGATTTTTATAGAGTTTTTGTCGAACTTTTTTCAAAAAGTTCGTGGGGGTTCGGGGGCAAAGCCCCCGATATTTAATTTAATTATTTATTGACACGCTTTTTTCAATTCGTCAACTTTGTCGGTTTTTTCCCAAGGAAGGTCTAAATCTGTGCGTCCGAAATGGCCGTAAGCGGCGGTTTGTTTGTAAATCGGGCGGCAGAGGTCGAAATGTTTGATTATTGCGGCGGGACGCAGGTCGAAAATTTTGCTTACAGCGTCGGAAATTTTTGTGTCGGCGACGCGACCCGTTCCTTTTGTGTTCACGTAAACGGAAACCGGATGCGCAACGCCGATTGCGTATGCGACTTCAATTTCGCAGTGCGATGCAAGCCCGGCCGCAACGATGTTTTTCGCGATATAACGCGCCATGTATGCGGCGGAACGGTCAACTTTTGTGGGGTCTTTGCCGGAAAACGCGCCGCCGCCGTGCGCGGCATAACCGCCGTAAGTGTCAACGATAATTTTGCGTCCGGTCAAGCCGGTATCGCCGACAGGGCCGCCGATTACAAAGCGACCGGTGGGGTTAATGTAGTATTTTGTTTTGTCGCTGAGAAGTTCGGCGGGAATGACGGCGCGAATTACTTTTTCCATCATGTCTTCGCGAATGCGCTCGTTTGAAGCGTCTTCTGAATGCTGCGTCGAAACAACAACAGCGGTTACGCCGACGGGTTTTTTGTTGTCGTCGTACTCGACGGTGACTTGCGCTTTGCCGTCGGGACGCAGATAGGGAACGCTGCCGTTTTTGCGCACTTCGGCAAGTTTGCGCGCAAGATTGTGTGCAAGCGAAATCGGCAGCGGCATAAGCTCGGGCGTTTCGTCGCAGGCGTAGCCGAACATCATGCCTTGGTCGCCCGCGCCGGTGTCGGATTCCGATTTGTCGCGACTTTCGAGCGCGGAATCCACGCCCATTGCGATGTCGGGCGATTGCCCCGAAAGTGTTACAAGAACCGCGCAGCCGTCTGCGTCGAAGCCCATGTCAATGCCCGTGTAACCGATTTCGCGAATGGTGTCACGCGCAATTTTTTCGATGTCAGCATAACAATTCGTTGTAATTTCGCCGGCAACAAGCACCATGCCGGTTGTTGTTGTTACTTCGCAGGCAACACGTGCCTTGGGGTCTTGCGCCAAAATTGAGTCCAAAACCGCGTCCGAAATTTGGTCGCACATTTTGTCGGGATGTCCCTCTGTTACTGATTCCGATGTGAATAAATACATTTTGAAACTCCTCCTTGTGGGTTTACTTTTTGAGTGTAGCCCTCATTGAAAAACGGTAACACCGCATTTTTTTTCGTCGCGCCCTCGGCGCGGCGCGGCGGCAACGGCCGCCGGAGCGAAGCGGGGCTTGACCCCGTGTAGCGAGGGGGTTTGGGGGCTAAGCCCCCATTGAAAATAAAAAAGCCCCTTACAGGGCGTGGTTTTTAACATCTTCCGAGTTTCCTCGGGGGAATTAGCACCATGGCACATGCCGGTTGCCGGGTTTCGCAGGGCCCTGTTCCCTCCACCTCTCTTGATGTTTTATGAAATTGTTCGAGAGGAATAGTAACCGGACACGTGTAGGTTTGTCAAGCGGAAATTTTGCCCAACTCCTCAATAAGCAGTGCGTCTTTTATGCGTATATATGTACCTTTCATGCCGAGCGAGCGCGTTTCAATTAAATTCGCGCCTTCGAGCTTGCGCAACGCGCTTGTTACAACCGAACGCGCAAAGCCCAATTTATCGGCAATTTTCCCCGCAACAAGAAGACCCTCGCCGCCGTCAAGTGTTTTCATTACATGTGTCGCCGCTTCAAGCTCCGAAAACGACAACGAATTTATTATCGCTCGCACTGCTTTTGCGCGGCGTTTTTTATCGGCAGAAAATTTTTCGTCACGATTATTTTGTATAACCGTGCAAACGCAAGCCGCAATTTTTACAGCGAGTTCCTTTTCTTTCTCGGGGGAAACGAAAATCCCCCCCAAACCGTTGCTTTCACCGGAAACCGCATTCGCGGTTTCCGTATCAGTTTTTTTGAAGAGGGGGTTTGGGGGAGAAACTTTTTTTGCAAAAAAAGTTTCTCCCCCAAAGTCTTCATTAAATCCTGTATGTACGCGCAACAAATCGCGGACGGCTTCGAGATTGTCCGGGTCTTGTTGCAGGAGTTGGCAGAGGTGGTTGATGAATAATTCGAGGTTCATGCTTGTGTCCCTTCCGATACTAATCCTCTTCTTTCTCGGGGGCGGGGGTTGCGTATTTGCAGGCAGAACAGGCGATTACGCGCTTGCGGCGTCCCTTTTCGACAAGATACGCGCCGCAATCGGGGCAGGGGTTGCCGGTGGGAATATTCCACGAAATGAACTCGCAGTCGGGATATTTGTCGCAACCGTAATAGACGCGACCTTTTTTCGATTTTTTTATCACGACCTGACCGTCGCATAAAGGGCAGCCGACGCCGGCTTCTTCAAGGATGGGCTTGGCGTTGCGGCAATCGGGAAATCCGGGGCAGGCGAGAAATTTTCCGAAACGCCCGAACTTGATTACCATATTTTTGCCGCATTGTTCGCAAAGAATTTCGGTAACTTCGTCTTTGATTTCGATGTCGCCGATTTTTTCTTCGGCAACGGCGATTTGTTCGGCAAATTGCGGGTAAAAATCGCGAACGATACTTTTCCATTCCGTTTCGCCGAACTCAACTTTATCGAGGTCGCTTTCCATGCGCGCGGTAAATTCGGCGTCAACAACGTCGCCGAAATGTTCGTTCATTATTTCATTTATGATGTCGCCGAGTTCGGTGGGGTAGAGGACGCGGGCTTCTTTTGTTACGTAGCCGCGATTTTGCAAGGTGGTGATTGTTTGGGCAAATGTACCGGGGCGACCGATTCCGAGGTCTTCCATTGTACGCACCATTGTGCCTTCGGAAAAGCGCGGTGGCGGTTGGGTGAAATGTTGCGCCGGAAGATATTCTTTGGGGTTGAGCTTTTCGCTTTCTTTGAGTGCCGGGATTGATACGTCTTTTTCGGAGTCTTCGTTTTTGCTGTAAACGGCCAAGTAGCCGTCGAATTTTAACACCGAGCCGCTTGCGCGAAGAATTGTCGACGTATCGTTGCCGGCGGCTTCGATTTTTACCGACAGAGTGTCGTATTCTGCCGCCGTCATTTGGCTGCCGATAAACCGCTCCCAGATGAGCTTGTACAACTTGTATTGTTCGCCGGAGAGAGATTTTTTGATTGTGTCGGGGGCGCGTTCCGCACTTGTGGGGCGAATTGCTTCGTGAGCATCCTGTGTGCGGCCTTTGGACTTGTATTGAGGGCGTTCTTCAGGCAGATATTTGTCGCCGAAGGCAGATTTGATATGCGCAACGGAGTCTTCGTAGGCTTCGTCGGAAATGCGCGGCGAATCGGTACGGATATAGGAAACAAGCCCGACCGTGCCTTCGCCGGCAATGTCGATGCCTTCGTAAAGCTGCTGTGCGACGCGCATTGTGCGCGAGGTTGCGTAGCCGAAAAGTTTTCCGGCTTCTTGTTGGAGCGTACTTGTTGTAAACGGCGCGGGCGGCTTTTTGCGTCGCGAACCTTGTTTGATTTCTTTGACGGAAAATGCGGATTTTTTCAACTTTTCAACAAGGGCGGTTACTTGCTCTTCGGTTTTAAGCTCGACTTTGTCGTTGTCGCCGGCGTTGTATCGGGCGGTTAATTTCGCGCCTTTTTGTGTGGTTAAAATAAGTTCGAGTGACCAGTATTCTTCCGGGATGAATTGCTCGATTTCTTCTTCGCGGTCGCAAATGAGCTTCAAAACAACGGATTGCACACGACCTGCGCTTGTACCCTTTTTCACTTTGCGCCACAAAAGCGGGCTTATTCGATAGCCGACGATTCTGTCCAAAACGCGGCGCGCCTGTTGGGCGTTTACCAAGTCTATGTCGATTTGACGCGCTTCTTTAAGGGCTTTTTTTACGGCGGTCTTTGTGATTTCGTTGAACGTAATGCGTTCTGTGTTTTTTTCGTCCAGTTTGAGCGCGTGCATGAGATGCCAACTTATTGCCTCGCCTTCGCGGTCGGGGTCGGTTGCGAGGTACACTTTTTTTGCGGTTTTGGCTTGCTTGCGCAGCGTCGCCAAAATATCGCCCTTGCCCCTTATCGTGATATATTTTGGCTCGTAATCGGAATCGACGTCCACGCCGAATTGACTTTTGGGCAAATCGCGCACATGCCCGACACATGCCTCAATTTTGTACGAGCTTCCCAGAATTTTACGGAGAGTTTTCGCCTTGGACGGCGACTCGAGGATAACAAGATTTTTCAATTCAGTCACACCCTACGTCTTTATATATCGTGAGCCGGGCATTTTTCGTACCAGCCCTTTAATCTCCAACCGGGCAAGCAAAAGCATCATTGTGCCGGGGCTGAAATCCATTGCTTCCATGAGCGTTTCCACACTTACAGGGTCAAAACTCAACGTATCATACACTTGCTTTTCGTCCGGCGCAAGAGCGATTTTCTTTTCGTGCGATTTGTCCCCCGAATTGCTTGATTTTTTCGGGGGCGAAATTTTCAGGGCAAACATGATGTCGGTGTGGTCGGAAACGGGGATTGCGCCGTCGCGAATTAAATCGTTTGTGCCTTCGCTCAGTCGGCTCGAAATATTGCCGGGAACGGCAAAAACCTCGCGTCCCTGCTCGGTCGCCTGATTTACGGTAATCAATGTGCCGGATTTTTTTCCGGCTTCGGTAACAAGAACCCCTCGCGACAACCCGCTGATTATGCGGTTTCGCGCAGGAAAAAAATATGCCTGCGGTTTTGTGCCGGGAGGATATTCGGAAATTACGCATCCGTTTGCGGCAATTTGGTCGCGAAGTTCGAGATTTTCGGCAGGATAACATACGTCAACGCCGCATCCGAGTACGGCGATTGTTTTTCCGCCGCCCGAAATCGCGCCGCGATGCGCCATAGAATCCACGCCTCGCGCCATTCCGCTTACAATTACAATGCCGGCTTCGGCAAGCGGTTTTGCAAACACACGCGCCGCCATAAGCCCGTATTCCGAGCATTTTCGCGAACCGATTACCGCCACCATGGGAGTATCGTCCGGCGGAAGTGTTCCCATACAAAAAATTCCGACGGGCGGGTCGGGAATTTCGCGCAGTTCCGACGGAAACCGCTCATTTTCACGCGAGAAGTACGCAATTCCGCGCTTTTCGAGTTCGCCCAACAAATTTTCTATGTACTCAAGACTTCTGCGCTCGTTCAACATTTTCGCAGCTTGAGGCGTAAGCCGCGAAGCGCGTTCAAATTCCGAGGGATTTGCGAAAAAAGCATTTCGCGCCGTGCCGAAGGTGTCCAAAATAAAATTCAGCTTGCGCGAGTCGATATGTCCCGCAAGCGACGATAACCACAGCATGTAGATGTCGTTGTGCATTTAGCATCTCCTTGATGTGAAAATTTTTTTCCGGGACTCCGTCCCCGAACCCCTGCAAACTTAAAAGTTTGACAAAAACTTTATAAAAATCGCGCATACGCGCGATTTTAAAAATTTTTTAAAACCTATCGGCAGCTGACCGGTTACCAATAGGTTTTAACGTTCATAATTTTACCGGATGTATAAACAAAATCTTTCATTTGTGTTACATTTATGATACGCTACAAAAAAACGGACGTCAACGACGTCAACAAGAGGAGAATGGTCTGTGGCAAGCGAGCGTGAGATGAAAAAACAACAGGAAGAAATGTTGTTTGACAACATTCTTTCGCGTGAATTTTTGGCACATGATAAGCCGAAAGATTTGGCTTTACATTTGGAGATGTCGGCGTTTCGGTTACAAAGCGGGATGACTGCGGAGGAAATTGACGCGGTAACAACTCGCGCAAAAGAAGCCTATAAAAGAACACTCTCGAAAGGAGCTTATTAAATGAACGAACGAAACCTGCCCGGCGGTGAAATGTCCTCACGTATTTTGGACTTTTTTTGGATAGCGGACTGCTCGGGTTCGATGAACGGCGAGAAAATTCAAACACTTAACTACGCAATTCGGCAAACAATTCCCGACATGCGCAAAGAGGCCGACGCAAACCCCAATGCGTCAATCATGGTGCGTGCGGTGAAATTTTCCGACGGTGCGGCATGGCACGCGCCCACGGCAACCGCGATAGAGGATTTCAACTGGACGGATTTAACCGCCGGCGGTGTAACTTCGATGGGTGCGGCGTTGGAGCTTGTTGCGGGCGAATTGAAGCAATTCCCCACCGACACAAAGCGGCTTCCGCCGGTTTTGGTGCTTCTTACCGACGGCCAGCCCACCGACGACTTCCGCAAAGGGCTTGACGAGCTTTTGGCAACGCCGTGGGGTAAAAAGGCGGTGCGCATAGCAATCGCAATCGGAAAAGATGTTGACCTCGCCGTTCTGGAGCAGTTTTCCGGCAATGCCGAACTTGTTCTTGAAGCGAAAAATCCGCAACTGTTGGTCAAGTTCATCAAATGGGCATCAACCGTTGTGAAAAATGTTTCCGCGCCTTCCGTAGGAGATTCCGGTTCCGGCGTAATCGACGTAAATACAATTCCGGTCGCATTGGATGACGATGACGAAATCTGGTAGGCCCGCCAAGCGGGCAGTAGACGCCGGGGACAAATCAAATGAGGCGACACATGCTCTCGAAGCCGTGGCAACTTCCGCGAGCGAGGACAAATCAAACGAAGCGGCGCATTCCCCCGAAGGGTCTGTTCGCGATGCTCACGGCATTGCCGGAAAAGTCTCCGCGAGCGGGAACACTAAGTCCGCGTGGCAAGCAATAGGCAGCATCGTAATCGGCGCGACGCATTTGCGTAACAACAAGCCCTGCCAAGATGCTTTGTTTTTGCGCACGGAAAAAGATTTCGCAATTGCCTGCGTTGCCGACGGTCACGGCAGTTCATCGTGTCCGTACAGCGACGAAGGCGCGAAAGCAGCGGTACGTGTTGCCGACGCGGTGCTGGAAGAAATGCTTCCGAATTTGCACGACCACAAAGACATTCTTCTGCCGAAAACAATCGAAATCGCGTGGAAAGATGAAATTCGGCGACTTCACGCGGAAGCCGGTCGCGAGCCTCCCCCCGACGGTCGGGCGTTTCCGTATATCCTGTACGGCACGACGCTTTTGGCGGCTGTTGCGGCGAGGGATTTTATTTTCGCGCTGCAAATCGGCGACGGAAATATGCTGATGGTTGATAAGCGCGGAGTTCGGCCGGTTCTTGCAGTGGCGGAAAATGTGGGCGAGGATACGGAATCGCTGTGCCTTGACGACGCATGGCGGTTTGTTCGTACGCAAATCATACCGCGAAGCGTTCGTTCACCCGCGATGTTTTTGCTCACCACCGACGGTTATTCGAACAGCTTTGCGGATTCGGCAGGGTTTTTTAAGGCGGGAACGGATTTTTTCAACATATGGCGCGAGGACGGCCTTGACGTGATTGCGGAAAATTTGCAGGATTGGCTTCGCAAATCTTCCGACAAGGGCAGCGGCGATGATATTGCAATGGGAGTGATGACATGGCAGTAAAACCGATTGTCACGATGAAAGGCCGCAAAGACGGCATAAGCATCATTCTTGACGCCAACGCCGATTTTGAGGACATCAAGGCAAGTTTGCGCAAAAAAGTATCGCAGGGAAAAAATTTTTTCGACGACGCCGGTGTGAAAGTTACGTTTAAAGGGCGAAACTTGGATGAATACGGCGAGAAAGTTTTGGCTGATATAATTGCGGAAGCGTCCGACGCGCCGGTTCAAGCTGTTCAAACAGGGCAAGCATCTCAATCGGTTCAATCGAACGAAAAAACGGAGATTGCGTACGCGCCTCAATCTTTTGCCGGACTCAGTTTGGCGTCTGCAATTTTTGCGCCGCCGCCGGTTTCGCAAAATCGTCGCGAAATTCCCACAGCTTTTTACCGAACCGGCTTGCGTTCCGGGCAGCGTATCAAATATGAAGGTTCTGTTGTGATAATCGGCGACGCGAACCCCGGAAGCGAGATTATCGCCGACGGAAACGTCGTTGTGTTGGGCGCGTTAAAGGGCATGGCGCACGCGGGAGCATCCGGCGACTCCACTTGTTTTGTTGCCGCGCTTGCTCTCTCTCCGACCCAACTTCGCATTGCCGGAATAATTTCGTTTGTTCCTTCGGGCGCGAGAAAGGCGAAAGCCGCCCCCGCGTATGCATATGTAAAAGACGGGCAAGTTTTTATCGGGCCGCTGTAAAACGAAGTATAAAACACACATATAAAGGAGAGTTTTAAATGGGCGAAGTTTATGTAATAACCTCGGGCAAGGGCGGCGTCGGAAAAACAACAACAACGGCAAACCTCGGTGCGGGGCTTGCGATGATGGAAAAAAATGTTGTGCTTGTTGATGCGGATATAGGGTTGCGTAATTTGGACGTCGTGATGGGTCTTGAAAATCGAATCGTATTCGATATGATTGATGTGATTGAAGGAAACTGTCGCCTGAAACAGGCGTTGATAAAAGATAAACGTTATCCGTCGTTGCACTTGTTGCCGGCGGCGCAAACGAAAGATAAAGATGCGGTTACTCCCGAACAAATGAAAAAATTGTGCGACGAGCTTCGCGAAGAATTTGACTACGTGCTCATAGATTGCCCGGCAGGAATTGAGCAAGGCTTCAAAAATGCAATCGCCGGCGCGGATAAAGCAATCGTCGTAACAACGCCGGAAATTTCCGCCGTTCGCGATGCCGACAGAATTATCGGGCTTTTGGAGGCGGCAGAGTTGCGAAACCCGATTTTAATTTTGAACCGAATCAGAATAAACATGGTCAAGCGCGGCGACATGATGGCACTCGAAGATGTAACGGAAGTTTTAGCAATTGACGTTCTGGGCGTTGTGCCGGATGACGAGAGTATCGTAATTTCCACAAACAAGGGAGAACCTTGCGTCGCAGATAAAAATTCATTTGCGGGGCAAGCGTTTCGGGATATTTGCCGCCGTATAAACGGCGAAATTGTGCCTCTTATGGATTTAGACCCGGACAAGGGGCTGATGTCAAAAATCAAAAATATCTTTGTGCGTAAATAGGAGGAGATGCGATGAGTGACTTTCTGAAAACATTTTTCGCGGGAAAACCGCACTCCGGTTCGGTTGCAAAAGACCGCTTAAAACTCGTTTTAATCCACGACCGCGCAAATTGCAGCACCGAGCTTTTAGAGCTGATGAAAACCGATATTATGCAGGTAATCGCTAAATATATGGACATCGACGAAGGCTCTGCCGACATGGATATAAATATTTCGCAAACAACCGACGATAACAACAATCCGGTTCCGGTACTTTATGCAAACGTCCCGATTAAAAACTTGAGAAAACAGAGAAACTGAAATCATGGACCGGAAACGAATTTTAAAGGACTATGATTATTTCCTTGCGCTGACGGTTATCGCCCTCGGCGTTTTTGGCGTGGTTATGATTTATGCGTCGGCGAACGCGGAATTTGTTCCCGCGCTTCCGCGAATTGTGCGCGATTTCGGCGACCTCTGGCGGCCGCAAAAAATTTATGTAATTACCGGCGCGATTTTAATGATTGCGATTTCGCTCGTCGATTATCGGCTTATTATGCGATTTTATTTGTATATTTACGGCGCGATGATTTTGCTTTTAATTATCGCGCTCGTTTTTTTTAACCCGGATGTCGGCACGGCGCGTTCTGTTTGGATTCCCGTGCCGTTTTTGGGTGTTTTGAGTATGCAACCGTCGGAATTTTCCAAACTCTTTATGATGATTTTTTTGGCGAAATTTCTCGCGCTCAACAAGGAGCGATTTAATAAATTGCTTTGGCTCGGGCTTGTGCTTCTTTTAATTGCGCTGCCGGTGGTATTGGTTGTGTTGCAGCCGTCGCTTTCGGCGTCGCTTGTTGTGCTGAGCATCGCGCTTATTGTTTTGTTTACCGCCGGGCTTTATTGGCGAACGATGCTTATCGGCACAGCAATTTTGACACCCGCAGTTGTTATGATTGTGCTTGATTTGCACCGCGCTTCGCCGATTTTTGTGACGCGATTTTTGCAGGATTTCCAGTGGCAACGCATCGAAACATTTTTGCGTCCGGAATACGCGAGCGAAGATGCGATTCGCCAAACCACGGAATCGCTTTACGCAATAGGTACCGGCGGGCTTACCGGACGCGGATTTTTGCAGAATCCGTACGTTGCACTCGGGCATAACGATTTTATTTTTTCGGTAACGGCGTCGCAATTCGGATTTGTCGGCGCGGCGGTTTTGCTCGGAATTGTGGCGTTTGTAATCGCACGTTGCGTAATCATTGCGCTCAAATCCCCCGACATCGAAGGACGACTTTTTTCCGCCGGCGTCGCCGGTATGATTCTCATAGAAACATTTTTCCACGTCGGCGTTGCAACCGCAATTTTGCCGAACACCGGAATGCCGTTTCCGTTTATGTCCTCCGGCGGTTCGATGATTTGGGTGCACATGATTGCAATCGGCATCGTAATAAATATCGGGCTTCCGCGCCCTCCCAAGTCAATGTTTGAAGACGAAGACGCGCCAAGCGCGAATTGAAAGCCGGGGACATGTGTAAGGCGGCGACACGTTCCCTCGAAGCCATAATTGCCTGTGCAACGACGAGGGAAAACATGCAGGCAGCGAACACGTTTCCTTGAAGCCAAAGTAATTCGTATTGCAATAAAAAAGCGGGGCAAAAATAAAAAAATCGCGCATACGCGCGATTTTAATAAAGTTTTGATGAAACTTTTTCAAAAGTTTCCGGGTTTGGGCAGAGCCCAAGGTCTTAAATCGTGGTGAATTATACCAACGACGCTTTAATTTCGTCCGGCAAGGAATCTTTGTCGCAATGTACGCTTATGGTAAATGCGACGTCGGCGGTTTTAACCAGAGCATCAAAGCGGTGTTTTAATTTTATGAGCGCGTCGTTTGTTACGGCGTTCGCCTCTAAAATATTGTTTAACCCGTCTACGTAAATGTGCTTGATGTCGCTGTTTTGCGACAAAATTCCGAGTACAAACCCGATAAACTCACGATAATTTGCGAGCTCGCCCTTGCCTGCGTCAACGTATCGAATGTCGCGGTGTACGTCGCGACTGTGGCGCATGTCGTCGTCGATGTAAACTAAGTTTCCGTCAGTGGTTTTTGCGTTGTTGTTAGCCATGTCAATCAGTTTGCGAGTTTTGCCCTCGCCCTTCATTCCTGCCATAAATTGCACCATAGGAATCTCCTCCCGAAAAATGTATTGTAATACATTTGTAATTATATCATAATATCTCCTCGACAAGGGGAAATTTAACATGTTTTTTAAAACAGCCGGAAATGGCGAATTAAAATGTACTTAAAAAAATTAGAACTTGCCGGATTTAAGTCCTTCGCGGAGCGGATTTTATTGGAGCTTGCGCCGGGGCTTAATGCTGTTGTCGGGCCGAACGGAAGCGGCAAGTCTAATATTGCCGACGCGCTTCGTTGGGTTTTGGGCGAGCAGAGTGCAAAGCAACTTCGCGGCGGCAAAATGGAAGATGTTATTTTCGCGGGCACGGCGCACAGAAAACCGCTGGGCTACGCGGAAATTGTGATGCGTCTTGATAATTCCGACGGAGCGTTGCCGCTTGACTTCAAAGAAATCGCGGTTACGCGCCGCGTGTATCGTTCGGGGGAAAGCGAGTATCTGCTCAACGGAGAAAATTGCCGCTTGAAAGATATTCGCGACCTTTTCATGGATACGGGAATCGGGCGCGACGGTTATTCAATTATCGGGCAAGGGCGAATCGACGAAATTTTGTCGTTGCGTTCGGAAGAACGGCGGCATGTATTTGAAGAAGCGGCGGGAATAAGCAAATTCAAGTCGCGCCGCACCGAGGCGTTAAGCAAGTTAGAGCGCGAAAAACAAAATCGCGCTCGCGTTGACGATATAATTTCGGAGCTTGAGGAACAGCTCGAACCGTTGGAGGCGCAAGCGGAAGAAGCACGGCGGTATCTTGAATTGCGCGACGAATACAAAAGTATTCATATAAATACGTTCCTCGAGGATATTGGCAAGATAAATGAAGATTTAGCGCAAACCGAACGTGCTCTCGGAGAAATTTCGGCGCAATCGGGCGACGGCAAGCGGCGACTTTCCGAAGCGCGCACGGCGGCAGAGCGATTGAAGGCGCGTTCCGCCGATGTTGACTTGAAATATCGTCGGGCAACGGGGGTTCTGCTTGAAACCACCAAGGAAATTGAAGAGCATCAATCGGAAATAAAACTTGCGGAAAGCCGCGAAGAGCAACTCTGTGCGGATATTTCGCGCTTGAAAGGCGAGGCTGAAAAGCGCGGCGAAGGCATCGCGGAGAAAGATGCGGAAAAATCCGAACGCGAGTCCGCCGCCGAAACCGCCCGAAACGAGTTGGCGGAATTAACGACGCAACTTGATGAGCAACTCGCGCTTCATGCGAAGCACGAGGACGAGCTTCGTGAGGGGGCGGCGGAGACCGACGCGCTGAATCTGGCCGTAATGGACGCAATGAACGCCGCCACGGACGGTCGTGCGGCGGTGTTGGACGCGGAAAACACATATCATCGCTTGGAAGAGGACAAGGAGCGGCTTAATGCCGAGCTTGACGCCCATGAAGATAATGTGGCGGAACAAAACGCCCAACGGCGCGAACTTGATGCGGCGTTAAAATCCGGCGGCAACGAACTTGCGTTGGCGCGAAAAAACGAAGAATTATACGCCGCCGAGTATGGCAAGATGCGGGCGGAGACCGACGAGCTTGAAAAAAATTTGCGCGAGTCGATGGAAAATTTAACGGCCGCTCGCGGTCGTTTTCGCGCACTTTCCGACCTTGAATCCGCTCGCGACGGGTATCATCGCAGTGTTAAGGCGGTGCTTTCGCAAAATAACCCCGGAATTTGCGGCGCGGTCGGCGAAATAATCGGTGTGCCGGAGGGCTTCGAAACGGCAATTGAAATTGCTCTCGGCGGCGCGGCGCAAAATGTCATTACACGAACCGAGCAGGACGCGCAGCAGGCAATCGAATTTTTAAAACGCACGAATCAAGGTCGCGCCACGTTTTTGCCGCTTACCGCCGTAAAGGGTCGCAATATCGACACTGCCCGAATCAAAAACGAGCCGGGTTTCATTGGCGTCGCCGCACGGCTTGCGGATTGCGACGCTCTTTACGAGTCGGTGATTTCGCAACTTTTGGGCGACATGGTAGTCATGGACACGCTTGAAAACGCGCTCGCGCTTCATAAAAAATTTCGATATTCGTATAAAATCGTGACGAAGGCGGGCGAACGTTTAAGCCCCGGCGGAGCAATTACCGGCGGAAGCATTGCGCGTCAAAGCGCGGGAATTGTCGGGCGCGCGCGTCAATTGGAGGAGCTTAAAGAGCGGGTTGATGCACTGCAAAAAAACACGGACGACTTTACAGCGCGTTTAACCGACTTGAACGGTCGGCGCAAATCAACGCGAGCAATTTTGCAAAACACGCGCGAAAAAATCGGCGAACTTTCACTCGAAGAAACCGCGCTGAAAAATAAAATCGCGGACAGCGATGAAAATTTGGCACGTTTGCAAAAATCGGAGCTGGAGTTCGGCGCGAGAAATGAAAGCATCATGGCGCGGTTGATTGAGGCGAATGCCGGCGTTCGTGAAGCGAAGGTTCAGGCGGAAATTTGCGAAAAAGCCGTGGACGCCGCTCGTAATGCATTGGAAAATTATCAGCGCGAAATCGAAAAAAATCGCCGCTCCGTTACGGAGGAAAGCGATGTTTTAACGAATTTGCGCGTCGAAATTGCGCATAAAACCGATGCGATTTCTCACGCGGAGCAAAATATCGCGCGGCTTGCCCGGGAAATCGGCATATTAAATGAAGAAAAAAAATTGCTGTTCAGGGAAATGTCCGCGAGCGAGGCCGCGCAAAAAAAATCCGAGCAACAGCGCGGAGAAAAAATTACACAACTCGAACAAGTTCAGGCGCGGCTTAACGCCGCCCGCGTTGCTCTTGCGGAAAGCGAAACGGAAAAAACCACGCTTGAGGCGGCAATCACCGAAACCGAAACCGACGAGCGCACTCATGCCGACGCGGCGGCGTTAATCGAGCGCGAAACGGCGCGTCTCGAAGCACGAAAGGAAAATCTCGATGCGGCGAGTCGGCGTTTTCACGACGAAATTTGGGAAGAATACGGTCTGACATTCGCCGCTGCGGAAGCGTTTAAGCGCACGGATTTAAACGAAACCGTGCTTCGCAAGCGCGGTCGCGAATTAAAATTTGAACTCGCGAAAATGACGGATGTAAATATCGGCTCGATTGAAGCGTTTAAGCAAATTAAAACGCGCCACAGTTTTTTGACTTCGCAACGCGACGATATTTTGGGCGCGGAAGCGGCTCTTGACGAGCTGATTGCGAGCCTTACCGCGCAAATGGAATCGCAGTTTGCCGAAAAATTTGAGCTGATTGCCGGGCATTTTCAAGACGTTTTTACAGAAATGTTTCAGGGCGGCTCGGCATCACTTCGCATAACTGACCCGGAAAACGTGCTTGAATCCGGTATCGAAATTGTCGCAAAGCCGCCGGGAAAATCTTTGCAAAATTTGATGCTTCTTTCCGGCGGGGAGCGCGCGCTTACGGCGATTACTTTGCTGTTTGCCATTTTGCGCATGAAGCCGTCGCCGTTTTGCGTTTTGGACGAAATCGAATCCGCGCTCGATGACGCGAATGTTTCACGTTTCGCAAAATTTTTAAAACAGCATTCGACCGGCACGCAATTTATTATCATCACGCATCGCAAAGGAACAATGGAAGCCGCCGACAATTTGTACGGCGTAACAATGGAAGAGCAAGGCGTTTCGAAATTAGTGAGCGTAAAATTTGTGTAATGCTGTTGACGCATGATACAATTCTGATGTCAAATCAAATTGCGGCAAGGGGGAGAATAGCGTGGGCTTATTTCTCAGAGAACAGGAACTTTATGACAATGCCGTTGCCGTTTTGCTCGGCGCGGATGACGACTCACTTATCGACATAGCGCAGTTCGGCAAAATGGTGGAGGAATACGGAAAACTCCTCAAGCAGTTTAAGCGATACCGCGAAGCTACAAGCCCGGAGGAGCGTAATGTTCGCCATCTGGACACCGACAAGCACGAAATGCTTAACACGTTACATTACGACGTGCTTACCGGCATTTTTAACAAACGCTATCTTGACGAGCATATTGAAAGTATTTTGCAAAACATGGGGCGCATGGGCGACGTTGTAAGCATAGTGAAAGCCGATGTGGACTTTTTTAAGCAATTTAACGACCTCTACGGTCATGCGGCGGGGGACACGTGTCTTCGCAGTGTGGCGGAAGCGTTAAAAACATGCCTGTATCGAAACCACGACTTCGTTGTGCGTTACGGCGGCGAGGAATTTATCGCCGTAATGCCCCACACAAATGAAGACGGCGCGAGGCGCGTAGCCGACCGTATGCTTGAAAAAGTACGCGCGCTTAAAGTTCCCCACAGCACGAACGATGCTTTTGAGTACGTTACAATTTCAATCGGGCTTGTTACGGGCGAAAAAAATCCCTCGGGTTGGGCGCCTGAGGAATTATACGGTCGTGTTGAAGAAGCACTTCTTAAAGCCAAAAGCTGCGGCAAAAATCAATACGCATATTTGGGGCTTAGTTTATAGATTTTATTGCGCGCCGCCCACGACAAACGCATGAACATTAAAACCGTGGGGTTTCACCCCACACCCCACAAACTTTTTGGAAAAAGTTTGACAAAAACTTTCTTAAAAATCGCGCGAAGCGCGATTTTTTTATAATTTTTGCCCCGCTTTTTTTAAAAAGCGGGTAGGGGGCATGGGGGCGAAGCCCCCAAAACCTTATTCGGGCGTTTATTGCGCGTCGCCCTGCAATTTTTTTGCTTGGTCGTGGGTGATGCACGTGTCCAAAATTTCGTCTAAGTCGCCGTTGAGCACCGAATCAAGTCGGTGAAGCGTCAACGAAACGCGATGGTCGGTTACGCGAGATTGCGGAAAATTATAGGTACGAATTTTTTCACTGCGGTCGCCGCTGCCGATTTGACTTTTTCGGTCGGCGGCGTTTTCTTTTTGCAGACGTTCCTGCTCGGCTTCGTACAAACGCGCCCGCAAAATTTTCATGGCCTTTTCTTTATTTTTTAACTGGCTGCGCTCGTCTTGGCAGGCGACGGTGATTCCTGTGGGAATATGCGTCATGCGAACCGCACTGTCGGCGGTGTTTACGCTTTGTCCGCCCGCTCCGCCGCTTCGGTAGATGTCGATGCGGATGTCGGCGGGATTGAGGTCAACGTCAACGTCGGCGGCTTCGGGCAGAACCGCAACGGTGCAGGTTGACGTGTGAATGCGCCCCTGCGACTCCGTTTCCGGCACGCGCTGAACGCGATGTACGCCGCTTTCGTATTTCAGCCGCGAGTATGCGCCCTTGCCGTTAATCATAAACACGATTTCTTTGAAACCTTTCAGCCCGTTTTCGTTGGCGGACATGACCTCCGTTTTCCAACGACGCCGCTCGGCGTAATGGCAGTACATACGATACAACGAATTTGCAAACAATGCGGCTTCGTCGCCGCCGGCTCCGCCGCGAATTTCCACAATGACATTTTTTTCGTCGTTGGGGTCTTTGGGCAGAAGCAAAATTTTCAGCTCTTCCGCGATTTTCGCCAAAGCGTCGGATGATTCTTTTATTTCGTCTTTGGCGAGTTGGCGCAAATCCTCGTCGGATTCTTCGCTTAACATTTCTTTGGCGTCGTCAAGCGTCACGGTTAATCGTTTATATTCGCGATAGGCGTCCATGATTGGCGTGAGGTCGCTGTGTTCTTTCATCAGGTCGCGAAAACGCGACGTGTCCGAAATTACATTGGGGTCGGAAATCGCTTCCGACAGCTCCGCAAATTTTTTCTCAAGTTCATCTAAACGGTCAAACATTTTCTTTTGCCACCTTTTTAGTTTTTATTTAAACGCGAATCAAGGATTCGCGTTTAAGTATATGCAAAAATTTTCATTGCCGCAAATGGTTTTATCCTATATCATGCAACGTAGGAGGCGAGTACATGGAAGCGATTTTATCTATGACAAATGCACCGGATGCTTTTGTTCCGATTGCGAGGTTTGACAAGGGCGAAGCTGATAAAATTTTTGATGAAGTGCGACAGCGCGGGTGTAAAGTTGTTGTGCAAAACGATATTCCGACTTGCGTTATGCTTGCGCCGGAGCGGTACGAGGCGATTATGGAAATGATAGAGAACGAATATTTGCTTTCGCTCGCGGAAGAGCGACTTAAAAATGACAGCGGGTGCGTTTTTACGGCGGACGAGGTTTACGCAGAGTTGATGCCGGGTGATACAGACGAAATGCCGGCGGAATACGGGGTTGATTTTGCGTGAAATGCCGAGTTGAATATACCGAAGCAGCGCGGAATGATTTGAAGGAACTCGGAAGCCCGCGTGATAAAGCTGTTCGAAAGGTCATTGATAAAGTAGCCGAAAATCCTTTGCCGAAAAGCGAAGGCGGGTATGGCAATCCGCTCGGAAACAAGCGCGGGAAAAATTTGACCGGGTTATGTAAAATTAAATTGCTGAAACTCGGTATTCGCGTGGTTTACAAAGTTATTCGAACGGATAAAGTAATGCGCATCATTGTAATTGCTGCTCGTGCGGATGACGAGGTGTATAACACAGCCGCGAAACGTAACAAATAAAACGGTGTGATTAGGCGTGCTAACCGCGTCGTTTTTTTATTTGCTGCCGTTCAGTTCGTTGAGGCTGTCGTTGCAGATAAAAAAGATGCTATGAAATTGTTTTCATCTGCAACACTTTGCTTATTAAAACGGATGCAGTAGTTGCACTGCCGTCACTCTTTTGTAAGTTTTCAATGAGAATCTGCTTGCCTTCGTCTCCGATAATTATCATACCGTGTTCCCTGTCAATATACAGTATTTCATAATCATCAAACGATAAATCCTTGATTTGGTACAGCATCCATTTAGGGTCATTCAAACCCTCGCCGGAACACAGGACATATTCCTCAATATTTTCACCCGTATACTCATTAAACTCTTTAACAGCCATCGCCTGTGCTTTATCATTCAAAGATATGCAGTGTTCCGTCATTACGAAGAATTTCAGCACTCCTGTCAAGTTTTTAAGTTTGTCGTTGGCGATTCCTTCCTTTGCTTCCTGTACTGTGTCTTTCAGTTTCTTAAAAAATTTCATATGTCATCCCTCCCTGATAAAAGTCTGTACTTAACTCAACAACTCGTCAAGTTCTTTGCATTTTTCGTCAATATTGAAAGAAGCTGTATTTTCATAAAAAGTGTAGTTATCCTTTTGAAAAGTAGTTACATAAAGATACCTTCGCGTGATTCCGTCTTTTATTTTTATGCCCCGAATTTTTGTTATCGCCTTTTTCTCTTCCGGCAAACATTCGTGAGCAAGATAACCAAGGTCATTGCTGTCGGTGACGAAGGCTGTGAGAGCAAGCAGTCCGGCGGCAGTTTCTCTTACTTTGTCCATTGTTGTGCGTTCCGGTTTCGTAGTCGTCTGTATAGAGCGATAAACCTGTCCTTGCGTTTCTTGTGATATACCGTAATTTTTGATATTGCTTAACTTAACCCTCACATCACCAAATACTGCGAATACGGGGTGATTTTTATTTGCTGTCCGTTCCTGCACATGAACATCCGTTGCCGTTAAACCCTTTTCGCTTTGCGATGATGTAAACTCAACGATTGCCCCATGTACAGGCAACTCAAGAGACTTCACATTTGAAATATGAAAAAATCGGTCGCTTCCGTCTTCTCCACGAATGAAGCCGTATCCCTTTTGTTCGTTGTACCTTGCAATCCTGCCCCTCATAATTCAAACCTCCGCGACATAGCTATATGAACCGCACATAGTTACTTTATCACGTTGAAGTATGAATCTCAACCCTCTATGCTCAACGGGCGTGTTTTTACGGCGAGTTTTGATGTTTCCGGGCTGCACGATTCCGGGAAAAATTCCCGGAAAAATTCCTGGAAATTTTCCTGGAACGGTTCTTAAGACATTGCATTCAGCTTACGATATACTCGCCTTGCAACCGAGAAACAAAGCAGTCGCTTCCATGCCAAAGGACGTTGTTTGCCATCTCAGGAAGGGGTTCGCCCTGAAACTGACCGCACCGCTCCGTGCCGAAGCCGCTGTATAACGGTTGCAC